>CBAAAA010000026.1:0-19343 GCA_964658695.1 uncultured Solirubrobacteraceae bacterium
CCAACTGCTAACGGGCTGGAATTTGACGCGCACGATTGAGCTGGCTAAGCCGGTGCTTGGATTGATGCGCGGGGTGCCGACTGGACAGCAATTGCCGTCGGCTTACTGGCGGAAGAGACGGCCTGCACCGGAGGATCCGGATCCCGATCGGGATCGATGTGGGTTGCTGTGGTACGCGCCGTTAGTTCCGGCAGAAGGGACGCATGTGCAGCAGGCGACCGAGATCGTGACAGCTGCGATGCTGGAAGGCGGATTTGAGCCTTCAATCTCGGTAACGTTGATTACATCGCGGACGGCTTCGTGTGTGGTTTCGCTGAACTACGATCGCGAGATTCCCGGAGAAGATGAGCGGGCACGAGCTTGTTATGAGGATCTGGCTAGCAGATGTGAGGCGGCGGGGTATGTGCCGTATCGATTAGGGATTTTGTCGATGGGTGCAAGGCAGGAGGAGATGTCGCCTTCGGGTGTGTTTTTGCGGGAGCTGAAGGAATTTGTCGATCCGAACGGGGTATTGGCCCCGGGTCGATATGAGCGGATTTGATAGACGCAAAATACGAAGCCCCTGGAACCGTCTTCGGCGCCAGGGGCAAGAATAGCTAACGATGAAAGAAGTTAGGAACGAATCTTCTTGCGTGCGATGATACCGGCGCCGAGTAGGCCGACACCCATCAGGAGCAGCGAGGCTGGTTCAGGTGTAGCAACCAAGGTCACCGTCGCGTTCACTGGGGTAGCGGTGGTGAATGGGAGGCTGGCAAGTAACTCCGTCAAAGAACTAATATTCGCCAGTGGATCAGAGAAGGTGATGTTGTAGCTGGTAAGCGCCGAGGTCTTAGTATCCAGGATGTAGCCGGTCCCTGAGAAACCAACAATTCCGCCGGTACCAAGCGATAAGAATGAGAAAGGTGAGTTTGGAGCAATGTTGCCGCTCGTCAGCCCAGTGAGAAACAGCTCGAGGTTCGATCCGCCAGTCTGAAACGTCAAGAACGGGTTAGCAAGTTTGAATGGCGTGTTGACGGGAGCGATTGCCGAGTCAATACTCTGAAGATTCCCGAGTTCACCGGAAGTAACACCGTTTGCTAGGAATGGATCCTCGTTCGGCTTTGTTACCTGGAATTCACCGTAAGTGCCAGGGGCCGAGTATGTCGAGGGATTTGGAAATGGCGTACCGAAGTCGATGTAGTCTGAACCGACTTGAGCCGTGGTTGTAATACCCAGAACGAGTTGGGGAGTTGCCGAAGCACTTAAAGCGCCGAGGCCTCCCAAGACTAGGGCAGGAATCACTGCCCGAAGATTAAAACGCAAATTTTTTCCCCTCCGCAAGAATGCAGGTGAAGGGTCACTTCCACCTACCCTTCGAATGTATGCCATGCTGAAGCCTCCGGTCAACGGTTATTTCCTAATCGAGTACTATTCAGTAATAGCTAATTCGTGCATCTGTTAGTACTCCATTTATCTCACGCTAAGCAGCTAAGATATTTAGAATGAGCAAGATAAGAAATAACGCTTTTTTGTGATCGAAAATTCATTTCGGAATCTGAAGGAAGTTTAAGTCTTCTGGCAGAGAATTAAGTGGCGTCTCGAACACCCGGTCGCTTGGCGTGAAGGGGACAGTCAGATATTGATTTGGATCTGTAATCTTGCTTCCATTTGAAGCAAAGAAATGCGCGACCTGTTGCTGCTCGGCGAAGGCGAGAGAGAGTTCGGCCTGATAGCCCGGGGTAAAGATCGTCGGATTGCTCAAGACCCGATGGGGCAGGATCGGCAGACCCGGGGAGGCGGGATCCTCAACTCCGAGAAGGCCTGGTTGCAAACCCGCTGCTACTTCGAAGTGAAGGAAAGTGGTGGATTCTTGGCCACCGGCGGCCTCGACGACCGAGGACTCGGTGGGATTGGGAACTTCGAGGTCGCCGAATCCAAACTGAAAGAGAGTTTTCTTGGCAGGAACTCCGGAAAGAGGTGCGTTCTGGAGGTGCGGGGCAAAGGCGAGCGGGTCTCCGAGCATGCCGAGCCAGTCGGGCGCTTCGAAGGCGGCCTGGATGGCCATAGCTCCCCGGACCTCGTTTGTGACGGGAGACTGGCCTTTGAAAACGTAATTGTCGTTGAATTGATCATGGAAGTACTCCTCCGGCGGAGCATTGAGAGCCAGCACATTAAAGAGGAGTGGATCGTTCAGGGTGGAGAGAAAGGCGAGAGCGAGAGGACGACCGGTGATGGCGAGCCGGGCGACGTCGGTCGAGGTTCCGCCGTCTCCATTCAGAACGGCGGCGGGAACCGCGGGCTCGACTGCCGTAAACAGAGTGCCGATGGTGGATCCGAAGGACTGGCCGACGTAATAAATCCGTGATGGATCCAGGTTGAGGCCCAGGCCTTGTGTAGAAACGATGGCGTGGACGATTGCCGCGAAGTCAACTGCAGCCTGCCTTCCGCAGTCGCGTACTCCGATGACGCCGAAGGCAATGCAGCCATCCGTTGACCCGATGGTTGCACCAGGAGATTGTGGGATTCCCCGACCCGGAGTGAATACGGTGGAGATGGTTCCATTGCTGGAGGTCAGGTTGACGAAACCGCCCGGTCCGAAGCCGTGTCCTGGAAGCTCAATGGCAAGGGTGGCAAATCCGTTGGCGGCGAGAGTAGAGGCGATGTAGGTGGGCGCGCCGAACTGGTTATCGCCCAGTCCGTGGCCATAGATGACGACAGGAATCTTAGCGCCCGGTTTCTTAACGGCAGGCGTAAAGACATGATAGGAGACGATGTTGAAGCTGAGTGGGGATGACGGGCCGGTCGAAATGCTGGCGGCCTGAAGGTAGTTAGGAGACAAGTAAAGGCCAAAAGAAACGGCTTCGACGTTGCTTAGGGCAGTGAGCGGGATGGGCTGGAGCGGAAGTCCGCCGTCATCAGGCACCCAGGTGAAGTGCTTCAGGCCCGCAATGGAAAACGTGGACGGTAACCCGGCCGGCACTACGATTGAAGGGAGCGAATCGGCAAAGCGCCGGGCAGATTCGAGCCACGCAGTTGCCTGCATGGTGGTGAAGAGGGAGGCGGCCACGATCGTGCCTCCTCCAGGGGCCGCACGACCCTTTAAAGCAGATCCGAGTTGTGCGCAATAGCCGCCTTCTTCGCCGGTCTCGCAGGCTTGAAATGCCGGGCTGGAAGCCACTGGCAGATTATGGGAGTCCAAGATCGAGTTGCCGACCAGCAGCAAGTAACTGCTCGCCTGATTGAGAACGTTGGCTGGCTTGGCAAAGGCGCAGTGGCTGATCGGATCGAAAATGACCTGAGCGACGGACATAACGGATCCGTCTTTGAGGGAGATCAGGCCGACACCGGAAAGCAGGGTCGCGGGGTTAATTGTGGCTGAGAAACAGACCATCAGCCGGGGATTGATGCTGAATCCATTCAGTTGGTTCAGCAGGGAGGTATTGCTACAAACAGGACTCGATTCGGCGGTGCAGGAGGCCTCTGAGGGCGGGAGATTCACGCGAAGACCGGTGCTCTGGGAAGAATCCGGCACGGTAAGAGCGTCCGACGGGAACGGGCCGACGGCGAAAGCGCCGATGGGTACATCCGTGGGGTCATTCGAAAATTGGACTGTGGTGGTTTGGGCCCAGGCAGCGGAACCGAGAAGCAAAACGAAAGCAACCGACTTAAACAAAAAATCCTCCGAATCTACGGCGTAATCTGAGCCACACATTGAATGAGCTTCAGCTATGCCATTCGTTGGACAGGGATACGGTCTGAATCAGTCCAGTAAAATTTGGCGTCTTAATCCGTAATGACGATGAAATCGGCCCCCGTAATGCTTTCATTGGCGGCCTTGTTGTGGGCGGGGTGGTGCTATCTGGTTGTGATCGTCATGGTTCCGGCTATTTTGCGGAAGTTGACGATTTATCCCGGGACGACGGCTTGGGTGCTCTGCGTTGCGCCGCTTACCCTTGCGGCAATTTTACTCATTATGAGATTGAACAAGGATGAAAGCTGATTCACCGGCGCTAAAGGCCGAGCTGCTGGCGGATGCGGCTGGTGGTTTCTTTGGGAATCAGTTTCAGGTGAAGGGTGGCGTGTTCATTTTCGTGAAGGTCGATGGCGGCTGCTTCTGATTGCAGGAGTTTGAGGAAATCGGCATTGTCCCAGGCATCCTGATCTGATTCCTCGGTGGCGATTGCCAGGTAGCTGCCGGGCGTCATGTGGTTGAGGGTGAACTGAGAGGACTGGTCGAGATCGGCGGGCGTGGTCCTCTCGCGGCTTACCAAAGCTTCGCGCGCGATCAGGAAAACGTGCGCTGGATGCCCGGCCTGATCTTCGGTTCGGGACACATCTCCGGTCACTGTCGCTACATTGCGGCTGTAAGTCATGAGCAGATTCAAGGTGGCTCCTTCCGGAACTTCGAAGGAATCGACAGGGAGCGTGCGGCCTCCGGCTTGCAACGATTTGAGATAGCAGCTGCTGGCGTTACTGAACTCCACCCGATATTTGCCGGGCGCAACCGAATCCATCACGTAGACGCCATTTTGGGGCGTGAACTGCGAGATGCTGTTGCGGGGATTGGACTCGGGCGGATCTGGAATCAGGAACACGGAGCCCATGGTGAGCGGCACGGTTTCCTGCCCTTCTTCCATCACGACACGCACGCGCACCTGCGCTGGACGGAAGAGTGCCATGGTCACTCCGGTGAGGTCGCGATCCGGCAGGGTGATGTCAGTTGTGCCAACCTCTTGCGGTCCGTTTGGGCTTGGCCGTAGCAGGCTTAGGCGGTGGTCTCCAGACTGCAGATTGTTGATGACGAAATCGCCGTCCGGCTGAATCGAGCCCTCCTGTCCGCTCCAACCCCTGCCGGCGTCGATGGTGGCGTTCAGCTGGTATTGGGAGAGCGAGGCGGCGTCGGCCCCGGTGATCCTTCCTTTGACGCTCAGCAAGGTTCCGGTTTGGATCTGTAGATCGATCCCGGTGAGTTCTTCGCCGCTTTCCAGTCGTAGCGCCTGGGCGCGGGCGATCGAAAGCGAGCTGGGATAGAAGGTCTTGAGTTCATGGATCCGGGTCGCTTTCCCCTCCCGATCTACGGGAATCTGATGACCGTTCATGTCCTCCAGGTCGGCCTCGGCGCTGACAAAATAAGTGCCCGAGGCGAGGTTTTCGAATCGGTAGTCGCCCGCGGCATTGGAATCGGTTTCGCTGGCTGCTCTGGTGAAGGTTTCACCGTGGCTGGTATGGCGATGCCAGAGAAGCACTTTGCGGCCGGGCGCAGGATCTCCGTCGGCGTCAAGTATTCTGCCGCTAAGCGTACCTGCAGGAAAGAGCTTCAACATGAGACCCTGGACGCGGTCACCGGCTTTCACTCTCAGCAGTGTCGGTTCGCCGTCAGCCTGCGGTTGGCCGTAGCCGCCGGTGAGGAACCCCGGTTTGCCGGTTGTCAGGCGATAGACGCCGGCGTCGAGCGCGGCGAAGCGAAAGTGCCCCGCTTCGTCGGTGGTTGCAATGAATCCGGAGCCCTCGTTTTCGCCTGTGGCCGCCGGTTCCAGCGTGACGTGGGCTTTCCGAACCGGCGTGCCCGTCCCTGCCGAAATCACAGTCCCGTCAATCGAAACGGGGCTGGTGGTGTTACTCTGCGCTGCCGCAATCAAAGCGTAGAAGAAACACGCCCACCGGGTCATCGGGATCTCTCCCGATAGAGTACGCGGCGGTGTTGAGGTGAGTTACAAGTTGTTGCGGACTGACGTGGTTAGTTCTTTGACATGCTCAAACCGCTGACAGTCACGTCAGTGTTGTGGGAGGAACGAATGCCGTACACGCCGTCGGTCGACTTCAGTTTTCCGGCGCCGATCACTGCAGATTTGTCGTAAGTACCGACTGTCGTGCCGTTGACGGCACAGGACACGCTGCCGCCCTTTACAGATACTGCGATTTCCTGGGTGACGGACTGACCGGGTCCAGCAGCTTTGTGAACCGCCGCATTCGGTTCGCCGCGTCTGCCGTTTAGCTGAAAGGGTTGAGGACCGAATCCACGGACGATGAACGTGCCACTCCCGTAAGCCGCGCAGTAGAGATAGCTCTGCTGGGGCGAACCCATATCATTACCGGCAATGACGATGCCGTAGGGGTGAGGGTGACTGTTGAGGTTCATGTACTTGGGCTCGGTAAATGTGGCCTTCACGGTATAGTCGCCGGCAGCCTTGTTGGCCGGGTTCCAGTAGGCAATAGCAGGACCGGTGACGACATGCAAATCGCTGCCCTCTTTCGAGAGCTTGGCGTCGCTGACTTTCTCGTCCGCGCCAGGGTCGAGGGCGCCCATCCATCCCGGGACAGAGATGCCGCCGCCGTCGACGGAGCGGGACGTCTCGCCTTGTGCTCCGGCGGAGCAGATGGCGGGAGAGAAAGCACAGAGAGCGGCTGCGAGAAACGGAAAGAAGTGGGGACGCATAGTGATGAGTTTGGTTGGTGGTTCGCAGATCGATTATATGCGTTTTGCTTGAGAGTCCAGGGCGCTGGGGGAGATTTCAGCTGGAGGGGTTGCCTCGCCCGGAGAGTTCCGACTGGAGCCACAGCACCATTTTGCGTTTGTAAGCGGCGGCTTCGTCAGGTCTGGAGGATTCCCACCAGCGGATGCCGTGCCCGCCGCCTTGAACCGGATAGACGGTGCACTGAGCGCCGGCTCGCTCCATCTGCTCGCACATCCGGAGGGACTGGGAATAGGGCACGAGCGTGTCGGCTGTGCCGTGGATCAGAAGAAAATCGGGTGCGCCGGACTTGACGTTGGTGATAGGCGACAGCTGGCCCAGACGCGCCAGCACCAGACCTTCAAAGGGAGTGCCGACGAAGGAGCTGCGGATCTGTGACGGGACCAGGGCCGAGTGTTTTGCGAGATCGACCAGATCCATGGGCGCATAGAGGCCGACTACCGCTTGCACGCGCAGATCGGGAGCCGGGTCGAGGGCGGCCATCGCTGCAAGTTGGCCTCCGGCAGATTCGCCAATGAGGGCGATGCGGTTAGGATCGATCCGGTAGTCGGCGGCGTGGCTCTTGATGAAGCGGATCGCGGCCTTCACATCATCAATGGCAACACCGAACTGCATGACGTCGTTGGTCAGCCGGTAATCAATCGAAAACCAGGCGATGCCTGCTTCTGCGAGGGGTTGGAAGAGCGGCGCGACTTCGACTCGACGATCTCCGCGGACCCAGCCTCCGCCATGGACGATGATCACGGCAGGAAGAGGGCCAGGACCGGAGGGAAGAGAAGCATCGAAGTAAAGCGGGGCGCCCGCCGGGCGGCTATACTCGACATTTTGCAGCGCGCCAGATGACGTGGCGGCGAAGGTTTGAGACATAGGGAGAAGGAACAGCAGAGCGAGGGCGGGAATCCCTCGTTTGAAAAGCATCTAGATCTTGGATGTCGCTGGTTCGCGCCGGGTTGCCTTACCTTCGAGGCGAACGGGCGGGTGCTCTCCGGTCAGGTTTTCCGAGACTTCCCAGAGTTTGCGGGCTATTGCTTCGTTCTTGGCTCGGGCAGCGATGAAGGCCGGGGCCGGCGATCCCTTCATTTCGTAGAAGCCGTTTGGCCCATAGTAGCCGTTGGGCTTGGCTTGCGGTGAGGTAGCGGCGAAAAGGGTCGGGAGTGCGCCGGCGGCGGCAGAGTGGCTGAGGAAACGGAGTACTTTGGGGACGATTGCCATGATCCCTTTGGTACCGGGACCGTTTGGGATCAGGTCTGTCAAGGCGAATCCGGGATGGGCGGCGAGGCTGGTAAGTCCCCAACCGTTCGCTTCGCTGCGGCGTTGCAGTTCAAAGGTGAAGAGCAGGTTCGCGAGCTTGGATTGCTGATAAGCGGCCCAGGGTTTGTAGGCGCGCTCGGCTTGCAAATTTGCGAAATCGATTTTGCCGCCGCGATGAGCAAGGCTGCTGATCGTGACCACGCGCGGCGACGGAGCGCGAGACAGCAGCGGCAGCAACTGGACCGTCAAGGCAAAATGGCCGAGGTGGTTGGTACCGAATTGCGATTCGAAGCCATTTTCGGTGAGACGCCTGGTTGGCAGTTGCATCACGCCGGCGTTGTTGATCAACAGATCCAAGCTGTTTTGAGCGGCATTGAGACTGGCGGCGAAGTCACGAACCGACGCGAGGCTCGCAAGATCGAGGAGTTCGAAACGCACTTGGGCTCGTGGCGCCGCCTGCCTGATCTTTTTGATCGCAAGTGCGCCTTTGTCTTTGTTACGGCCTGTGACGATGACGTCGGCCCCTGCGCGCGCCAGCGCCAGCGCGGTTTCAAATCCGAGTCCTCCGGTGGCACCGGTGATGACTGCCAGCCTGCCCTGCTGGGAGGGGATGTCGGAGACGGTCCAATCTGCCATGTTGAATTCACCCTTCGACTCAGTGGATGAGTGAGTCCGCACTCACGATTCAGCAACCCAAAGGTTATTTTTTGCAGGCGATGGCCGCCCACAGAACCTCAAACCCGGAATCGAGATAGGTCTGCGCCTGGTTCGGGTGAGCCCGCATAAATTTCATGGTGGCTTCGGCGAGCGAGTTCATGACGGCCACGATAAATTCGTGAGGCAAGTCGCGGATAATCCGTTGCCGCCTTGCGGCTTCCGCCATGGCCTGGACCTCTTGGAAAGGCGCCAAACCGGCAGTCTTCGATTCCTCGGTGAGGCCGGTCCAGACTTCTATTTGAGTAAGAGCCCGATGAGACGCGGGATTAGCGACGCCCCAACGCAGGTAATGCTTCCAGACGTGCTCTAAGCGCAGGCGCATGCTTTTATTACGCGGGAAGCCGCTCATCATGGCATCGGCCATTTCCAGTTTCAGCTCACGATAGAGAGCGTTGACGAGCTCGTCCTTGGTGCGGAAATAGGTAAAAAGCGTGCCTTCGGCGACACCAGCGGCGGTGGAAATGGCCGAGGTTGCGGCGCCCAGTCCACGCTCGGCAAATATCTCGGTAGCGGCGGACAGAATGGCTTGGCGCTTGTCTTCACTCTTCGGTCTAGCCAGTCTGCGGTGCTCCCACGACTGAGTTTACACTCAGTTACTCAGTCGGCGGCAGCGGGCGTTCAGAAGGGAGAAGCAGCGTGTTCCAACGTCCCGGAGTTCCGCCGGGCAAATTGACGACATACCCAGTGCCAAACTTCGGATTGGGCAGATAGTAGTCGGTGCTGACAACCTGGGCGCCACTGATCAGAGCATCGCGCCAGCGCGTGCGGTCCCCTTTGCGGGCCTCGACGGTATCCGCATCGGCGCGGGTTCGGACATAGTAGCCGGAGCGGACCAGATACTGAATGTAGGCCCAATCCTGTTTGGCTTCATTCACGATGCGAAAGGCGGCTTCGGGATGGCCTTCCTGCTGGTTGACGAACATGATCCGGCCTTTGAGCGAAGTGTGGTCAGCGACGTAGGTGTCGAGTTTCTGGCCGGTCTCATCGAGCACGAACAAGAATTTGCCACGGGCCTGCGACAGCTTCGGCCAGGCATGGGCGAGCACGGCAGCTTCGAGCGTGGGGTAGTCAGCGCGTACGTCATCGGGCGTGATGAGTTTGTCGCGGCCGAGGCCTTCGAGGATTTCGGCATCCCAGGCGTCGAAAGCCGCCTTATCGAACTTCATTGGTTGGACAAAGCCAGGCTGGTTGAGGCGGTCGTCTTTGGCGTTCATGGTGATGGGAATGGGGAGGTGATTGGGGTGCGCGTCGGACCAGGTTTTGAGGATAGCGAGTTCCTGTTGGAATGTGTAGACGTTCGACCGGAAGTCGAGGTCGGGGACATGAATGACTTTGAAACCCGGCTTGTTCATAAACCCGTCGGGATCATACGGCGGCCCGGATAAGTTATTCTGCCTCTCGATTCGCATGCCCGCCGGATGGGCGTAGAGTCCGCCGTGGGGATCGTAGACAACGTCGATTTCGAGCGCGCGGAGTCCCATGTCGAGCTGGCGTTCGATGGGGATATGGGAGTATTCGAGACCGTCCATGCGGGGGCCGTATTTGGCGCGGAGAAATGTAAAGAGCGCGGGATCGAGGCCGGTGTGATAGCTGTTGTGGCTGCCCAGGACCTGGATCTGGTTCATGCGGATATCGGAAGGCTGCTGGTTGAAGGCCGGCATCGCAGCACAGAGCATTGCGGCGGCGATACCGGCTATACGTTTGGTCATCAGAAGTAGAGTTTCAAAGCGAGTTGGAGTTGGCGCGCCGGGAAGGCGCCGGTGAAGACACCATAGCTGGAGCTGTTGGTGGTGAGGGACAGGGTCGGCGCGAAGTTGGTGGTGTTCAGCAGATTGAAGGCTTCGGCCCGGAACTGCAGGTAGCGAGTCTCGGACCAGAGATTGAAGTTCTTGTGGACGCCGAAATCGAGTTCGCTAAAGAACGGCATATGAGCGATGTTACGACCAGCGTTACCGAAAGGCTGCGTGTAGCTGGGCAGCGTGAGTGCGGCGGAGTTCAGGTAGTGGGTGGGGTTTCCGGTGCTGAGATAGAGCGGCACGTTGGGCACCAGATTGGGCTGATAGCTGGTGAGCGTGCTGACCTGTCCCTGAGTGGTGGGGCTATAGGTGATGTTCAGGGGCAGCCCGGAGCTTTCGGTGTTGATGAGATCTATGCCCCAACCGCCGGCGAGCAGATCGAGCGCGGTGCTGCTGGTGCTGAAGCGGCGGCCTTTCCCGAAGGGGATGTCATAGAGCACCGACAGAGTGTCGTTGAGCGGCTGGTTATAGCTGGAGTCGCCGCGATTGGCTTTCACGTTGTAGATGTTGACTCGTGAATTGTCGCCGTCGTATTCCTCCAAGTGACCGGGAGCGTTATCGATGGCCTTCGACCAGGTGAAGGAGTTGATGAAATAAAGCCCGGCAGAGTAGCGCTTTTCAAACTTGGTCTGTAGCGCATCGTAGCTGCTGAAGCCGCCGTCGTAGGAGACTTCGATGGTAGTGAAGCCGGCGTAGGGACGGCGCGCGTTCACAGAGAGGTTCTGGCCAAGCAGATTGGAGACCGCTTGATTTTCGTCGGCCAGGATGGTGGTTCCAACACTATGATTTCCGACATAGGCCACATCGAGCAGATAGTTATGACCGAGTTGCTGCTGCACGTCGAAGTGCCAGCTTTCGACATAGCCGGTGCGGTTATCGGAAGGGATGTAGCGCACCTCGGTGATGGCGGGATTGAAGGACGAGGGCGAGGCGAAGTTGTTTGGAAATCCCTGTTCAGTGGTGCGGAAGCAGGCGCCCGGAGCGGCCGCCACGCTGGTGCAAATGGGCTGAGTGGGCGCCTGATCGATGAAGGCGTCGACCACGTTAGGACCGTTGTAGGCGAGCAAATTTTCGCCGCCAAGGCGGTTGAATTGGACATAGGCAATGCCGTAGCCGCTGCGGATCACGGTTTTAGGAGCGGCTTGAAAGGCAAGGCCGACGCGGGGCGCCCAATTGTTGGGATCGGGATGGACGAGGGCGCGACTGTAGAGGCTGCCGCTGGAAGCATAGATGAGCGAGTCGGTGGCCGGGTCGAAGTTGGCGAGCTTGTTGTCGCGCTCGTATTGCGGCGTGGCGAACTCATAACGCACTCCGAGGTTGAGTGTCAGTTTATCGGAGACTTTCCAATCGTCCTGCAGATAGCCGAAGTACATGCGCTGGCGAAGATGGGCGACGGGATTGTTGTCGAGTTCGTAGTGGCTGGGAGCGCCGAAGAGGAAGTCGGCCCAGCTGTAGAGCTGCTGGTTCGCGCCGCTCAGGCTATTGAGCGCGCTGGGGTTGGTGAAGTAACTCGGGTCACTGAACAGGCCGGTGAAGTTTTGCTGGCCGTATTGCGGGTGGAAGTCGCTGACGGCGGTGTCGATGAGCTGGTATTCGAAGCCGGTCTTCAAACTGTGCCGGCCCACTATCTTGGTGAAATTAACCTTGGGATCGGCAACAAAGGGGTCCTGGTATTGCGGGTTGCTGCCCTGGCGGCCCAGCTGAGAGATGCCATCAAAGTTAATGGTGTAGAGGCCGCCGGCGAGCGACGGATCGGTGGGAAGGTTCGGGATTGTGAAGCCGCTGGTGGACTGACCCAGCGTAGACGGGTTCTTGCCGCCCTGTGTATAGATGACTCCCAGGCGCACTTCGAGGATGGAAGTGGGATTGATGGTCCAGGTGGCTCCGAGCACGCCCTGTTTATTGCGGATGTAGACGTTGCCATTGGAGTTGCCGCCGTCCGGTCCGGGAATATTCGCGGGGCTGAAGATGCTGGTATTGTCCTGACTGTAGCGGGCGAAGACAGAGAGCTTCTGACTGATGAAGTAGTCGTAGCGGGCATCGCCCTTGTTGTAGTCGGTGGTGTCGGCGGGGGCGGTTTCGTAGTTGTTCGACACGCCGGGAAGATTGGGCGTTGGAAGATTTGCGATGACGGCTTGCGCCAGCGGATTGATGGGGATGGGCGTTCCGGCCGGATAGACCACCTTGGTGAGCGGATTTTCGACCGGGGTGGAGAAGATGCCGGCGTCTTGCGCGGCGGTCGGCAAGGTTGCAAAGAGCGGTGTGTGATACACGCGCCGGAATCCCTCGTAATCCACGAAGAAGAACATTTTGTCCTTTACGATTGGACCACCGAGCGTGGCTCCGAATTGATTCTGATTGAAGGGAAGGTTGCCGGTCACGGGACGGAAGAAGCCTTCCGCGTTGAAGACCGTATTGCGATTGAACTCCCACAGGTCACCGTGAAATTGATTGGAGCCGCTGCGGATGGTGGCATTGAGAACAGCGCCCGGAGCCCGGCCGTACTCGGCACTGTAGTTGTCGGTCTCCACTTTGAACTGGGAGAGCGCGTCGGGATTGGGCTGAATGACTTGATTTGAGAAGCCCTGGTTGCTGGTGCCGTAAGCGTTGTTGTCGATCCCGTCGAGCAGAAAGTTGTTGTACTCACTGCGAAGCCCGTTGATGTTGAAGGACGCATCACGGCTGGAATCGGTCTGGTTTTCAAGAGGCGAGCGGGCAACGCCGGGAACCAGCGCTGCGAGGTCCGCATAAGAACGGCCGTTTAGCGGGAGATCGACAATTTCCCTCGGGTTGATGACCTCGCCTCGGGAACTGGTGTCCGTTTCGAGCAGCTCAGCCGAGTCGGTGACGGTAACGCTTTGGGTTGCCTGCCCGACCTGGAGACTGAGATCGACACGCTGACGGGCATTCACCTGCAGATCGAAGCTGGAGGCCTCGGCGGTCTGGAATCCGGTGGCGCTGACGCGAACTTTATAAGTGCCGGGGCGTTCGTTGACGAACTCATAATCGCCGCTCTGTCCGGTTGTGGCCTGGAAGACAACGCCGGTCTTGACGTCCTGGAGAACGACGGTTGCGTTGGGAACAGGCGCTCCAGAGGGATCGTGAACGGAGCCGAGAACAGTGCCGGACTCGAACTGAGCAAACAAGAGCGAGCATTGCAGAAGCGAGAGAGTGCACACCAATAGTGCGCGAGTTTTGGAAGGTAGAAGGGACATAGAGCAAACCCAGAATGAAGCAGGAAGAATTTATCGAAGGATAACGAGATTGTTTTTCGATTTGATTGCGAACGGATTTCGGGGAAGTTTCTCTCGACGCGGAAAAACACCTAGATCAGGCTCCCACGTTATCTTATGAATGGTGTTCAAAGAGAAGAACAGAGCGGAGCTGGAGAAGGCGATCCTGCGCAAAGTGGGCGAGGCGATCGCACGTTTCCGGATGATTCGGGACGGCGACCGGGTGGCTGTGGGAGTGTCGGGCGGCAAAGACTCGCTTACGCTGCTGGAATCGTTGATGCTGCTGCAGAAGCGGGCTCCGATTCATTTTACGGTCTGCGCATTCACTATTGAACAGGGGAAGTTTCTTTCGCCGATTCATCCGGTGGGTGAATTTCTGCGGGCGCGCGGTGTGGACTGGACCTATGTGCAGGATGCGCCGTCGCTTGATCTGCTGACGTCGCAGCCGGACCATGGATGTGATGTATGCAGCCGGTTCAGGCGGCGCGCGGTCTACCAGGTTGGCCGGGGGTTAGGCGCAAACGTGATTGCGTTTGGGCACACGGCCGATGACTTCTGCGAGTCTTTCCTGCGCAATGCCATGTTTACGGGACGCACTAGCGCGTTACCGGCCATCACGTGGTCGAGCAAGCGGGAGTTTCGCCTGATTCGGCCCTTGGTGTACGTGACGGAGGACTTGACCAGCGCTTACGCGGCGAGCCTTGGTTCGCCCGTCGTTCCCTGCGGATGCTCACAAAAGACCGGCACTGTGCGACGCAGCATCCGGGATATTTTCGCCGAGATCGAGAAGGACTATCCGTTTCTGAAAGAGAATCTGCTCTCGGCCATGGGCAAGGTGGAGACCTCGCGGCTGCTGGATACGCGCTTCCTGGATCTAGACGAAGTGAGCGAAGAAGCGGGTTTTTTCGAGCCGGAACCAGAGGACAACTCTCTGATAACACTGACCGCCAGGTGACAGACGGCTCCGGTTTAGATAAGCTAATAGCCTATCTAAACTCATGAATGCCGAGCTGATTGTCGTCAATGGTCCGCTCACCGGCAGGCGCTTCCCGCTGTTGAACGGAGACCTGTTAGTTGGTCGAGCTCCGAACGCAGATGTGGTTCTGAGTGAGCCGGAGGTGGGTTGGCGGCATTGTCAGATTTACAAGCGCGGGGATCGCTTTACGATTTCCGACCTGAAAAGTTCAATTGGAACTTACATCAATGGCATGCGATCGGCGGAGCGGTGGCTGGAAGATCGCGACCAGATCGGTATCGGCAAGACAGTGTTGATGTTCCGGTCGGGCGAAAAAGAGGCGAATGCGGCGCCCTCGGCGGTGGAAACTCACGAAACAAAGCCGGTTTTGCTGGCAGCTTGTTCCATGGTTTTTTTGTTTCGCGCACTCGCTGCGGCCAGCTCTGATCCGGCGCAAAACCAGGTACTTCGCAACTTGATTCTGCGGCTGGTCTCCGACTTCGTCCCAAGCGAAGAGGGCTTTCTTCTTTTGGGAGCGAGCGCGAAGGAACTAAAGACACGTCTGACGGAGTTTGCCTCGTCGTCGCAGACACAATTTTGCGAGTTGTTGGAAAAAGTCTGCGAGGAGGGAGCGACCACCCATTATCCGGCGCGGCTGGTAGGTGTGCCGCTGTACATGGAAGGCGTACTCGGCGGAGCGCTGATGGTGCAAGTGCAGCAGAAGGAAGCAGAGAAGCTGGCGACGCACCTGGAAACGCTCACCGCGGTCGCCTCGCTGGCTTCGGTTGGATTTGAGGCGAACCATGAAGTGGAGACGCTGAAGGCGGAGAACGCGTTGTTGCAGGAAGAGATTGCGGCCAGCTCCGGTATTGTGGGCAAGAGCGCCGTGATACGAAGGCTGCACGAATTGATTGAGCGAGTGGCGCCGCGGGATACGACGGTGCTGATCACGGGCGAAAGCGGTACCGGGAAAGAGCTTATCGCAAGAGCGCTGCATGACAAGAGCACCCGGCGCGAACGTCCGTTCATCGCCGTAAATTGCGCCGCGCTGAGCGAGTCGCTATTCGAAAGCGAGCTGTTTGGGCATGAGAAAGGCGCATTCACAGGCGCCGTTTCTCTGAAGCGCGGCCGCTTCGAGCTGGCGCAGGGTGGAACGATATTCCTGGACGAAGTGGGCGAACTGGCGCTGCCCTTGCAGGCAAAACTGTTGCGAGTGCTGCAGCAGCGGGAGTTCGAACGCGTCGGGGGAACACAGGTGCTGTCGCTTGACATTCGGGTCGTCGCGGCTACCAACCGTGATCTGTCGGAAGACGTGAGTGAAGGAAAGTTCCGCGAAGATCTGTATCATCGTTTGAACGTTGTGACACTGCTTTCGCCGCCGCTGCGGGATCGAAAGGAAGACATTTCGCTACTGGCACGCTTTTTCCTTGACCTCTCTTCGAAGCGCTGCAAGCGGCACGTCCAGGGGCTTTCCCGAGAAGCGGAGGAACTGCTCACGCAGTATCAGTGGCCCGGTAACGTGCGTGAGTTGGAGAACGCGATGGAGCGCGCTGTGGTGCTCGGCGTATCGGACTGGGTGTTACCTGAAGACTTGCCGGAGGGCCTGCTCGAGACGGCTCCCGTATCTGGCGGAACCAAATATCACTCCTCGGTCGGCCATGCGAAGCGTGAGGCGATTCTCGAAGCGTACGCACAACATAATAACGACTACAAGCTTGCGGCGCGAGCACTCGGATTACATCCGAATTATTTGCTGCGTCTGGTTCGGAATCTGAATTTGCGCGATGAGATCAACCGGCAGAGTGCGATGTCAGCGAGCGCCGGGCGTTAGCTTTCGTCCAACGTGCAAGGCGGCAATACCACGGGTGAGAAGTTCATAAGACGGTTGCGAGAAGCCGGCGGACGCCATCATCTCTTTCAGTTCTTCCGGGCGTGGAAATTTCCGAATCGATTCGGGCAGATAAGCATAAGCTTCGCGCGAGCCTGAGACGATGCTCCCAACCAATGGCAGCAGGTAGCGCGAGTAGAATCCGTACGCGATTCGCATGAAGAAGCCGGGCGGATGGGAGAACTCGAGAATCGCCAACACCCCGCCGGGCTTTAAGACCCGGAATAGTTCGGCGAGTCCGGCGCGATAGTTTGACAGATTGCGAAAGCCAAATGAGATCGCGACCGCGTCCAGAGCATTGTCTGCCAGCGGCAAGCGAAGGGCGTCTGCCTCAAGCAGCGGCGAAGCATAACCGCGGCGTAAACTCTTCTCCCGGGCCTCAGTCAGCATTGGATGACAGAAATCCGCACCCATAACACGCGACTTTGATACAGATTGGACGTTGCCGCCTGCAACTCCAGCAGTACGTCACCGGTGCCGCAGCACAGATCGAGAATCTTCGCATCGGGTTGCCGCAGCTTGTCCATCAACTGCAGCATCAGTGCTTCGCGCCAGCCCCGATCGATATTGAACGAGAGTAAATGATTTAGCAGGTCATAGCGCGGCGCGATGTCGGCAAATGTACTTCTTACCCACTCTGCCGCCTGTTTTTCATCGGAGACACCAGGCGGAGTCGTGCCCGTAACCACAGCTTTCACTAATTGGCCTGAAGAGACTCGACGATAGCCTGACGAACAATGTTCATATTCTGACCGGCGAAGATTTTGACTTCGCCGATGCGTGTGGGTAGTACGAAGTGCACGTTGCCGTTGACGGATTTCTTGTCGCCTGACAAGCGTGTCAGAAGGTGGTCGGGATCGAGGTTTGCGGCCGAAGGGATCGGGCCGTAACGGCAGACGAGCTTTTTGATACGGCTGCCATCCGCTGTGGAAAGGATCTCCAAGAGCTCAGCCAACCGTGTGGCGGCGAGCATTCCCCAGGCCACCGCTTCACCGTGGATGAAATGCACGTAGCCGGTTTCGGCTTCCAGGGCGTGGCCCACAGTGTGGCCGAAATTCAGGATCCGCCGGAGGTCCCCTTCGCGTTCATCAGCCGACACAACCTCAGACTTGATGCGAACGGCATCTGCGACGATGCGATCCAGCGCGGCCGGCTGCTTCGCGAGAACTTCCTGAGTAGCAGACTCAAGGAAGTCAAAGAGCGAGGCATCGCGAATGATGCCGCACTTGATGATTTCAAAAAGTCCAGCGTGGTACTCGCGTTCGGAAAGAGTACACAGAACGTCGGGGTCAGTCAGCACGGCGAGCGGGTGATGAAAGGTGCCGAGCAGGTTCTTGCCGCTGGTGAGGTTGACTCCGGTTTTGCCGCCCACCGCGGCGTCCACTTGCGCCATCAGGGTGGTCGGAATCTGAATGGTGGGGATGCCGCGCATGAAGATGGAGGCGAGGAAGCCGCTTACGTCAGCCACGATGCCGCCTCCAAAGCCGATGACCAGGCTGGTCTTGTCAGCGCCGTGTTCCATCATCTTTTCGGCCAGTGACTCTACCCAGGAAAAGCGCTTGTTCTCTTCTCCTTCCGCCAGTTTCAGGACGAAGTAGTCGTACTGCGCAATACGAGACTCCAGGCGTTTCCCGTGGAGACGCCAGACGTCCTCGGTAGTGATGATGAAAAGCTTGCCGGTATTCCGCGGGATGAAGCGGCCGACGTGCTGGAGCACACCACGTTCCACGATGCTGGGATAGGTGCGCTGCGACGTCTTGACTTCAAATGTCGGCATGCATTTTTGTTGTACCATGCTGAGCCCGGCCAACTTAGCACACGGCTTACCATAGCATTTGGATCTCAATCCCCCCGTTCAACGAGTAAGCACGGATTTCATAGTCGTTGGGGCCGGCGTAGCAGGCCTTCGTGCAGCAATTGAACTCGCCTCCGCGGGCCGCGTGCTGGTCATTGCAAAGGACAGCTTGCGTGAGTCTTCTTCCGAGTATGCGCAGGGCGGTATCGCAGCCGCATTAAGCGACGACGATGAAGTGGAGTTGCACGAACAGGATACGCTGAGTGCGGGTGATAGACTGTGCGACGCCGAGGCGGTGCGGATGCTGGTGGAGGAAGCTCCGGCTGCGATCGAACAGCTGATCGACTGGGGTACGGCCTTCGATCGTGAGGGAAAACGACTGCTGTTCGGCCGGGAGGGCGCACATAGCAGGAACAGAATCCTGCATGCGCATGGCGATTCCACCGGACGCGAAATTGTACGAACACTGAGATATCAGGCGACCAATCTCGAGCAAGTGACATTTCAGAGTTTCGCCGCCGTCACAGATCTTCTGGTTAGAAATAGCGAAGTGGCCGGCGTCTTTGCTTACGACGAGACCTCGCAATCGATGGTGATGGTGGAGGCGCGCGGAGTTCTTCTGGCGACGGGCGGACTTGGACGAGTGTTTGAGAACACCACTAATCCCGATGTCGCCACCGGAGATGGAGTCGCGTGTGCCTTTCGTGCCGGCGCGGGCATTGCCGATCTCGAGTTTGTACAGTTTCATCCGACCGCGCTTTACATTCCCAACGCCCCGCGATTCCTGTTGAGCGAGGCGCTTCGCGGGGAAGGCGCATACCTCAGGAATGCGAGCGGTGAACGCTTCATGGAGCGCTACCATCCGCTGAAGGAACTGGCTCCCCGTGATGTAGTTTCGCGCTCCATTGTAATGGAGCTACGGGCGAGTGAGGACCCGAGCGCATTTCTTGATCTCACACACCTGCCGTCGGGGTTCGTCAGCGAACGATTCCCACGCATTTACCAGACCTGTTTGCAGTTTGGTTTAGATCTTGAAACGATGCCCGCACCGGTACGTCCAGCGGCGCACTATGAGATGGGCGGGGTGAGAACGGACTTGTTTGGCGCCACGAGTCTCCATCGTCTACACGCCGCGGGAGAGGTGGCCTGCACTGGGGTTCATGGGGCGAATCGCCTCGCGAGCAACTCTTTGCTCGAAGCGCTGGTGTTTGGACAGCGCGCCGGCGAGAGCATGAAGGAGCTTCCGTCTCTGGCAG
>CBAAAA010000027.1:0-19221 GCA_964658695.1 uncultured Solirubrobacteraceae bacterium
AGTCTTCCCAGATGAAGCTGCAGATAAAGCCGGAAGGCCTGCTCAAGTTGAACCGGACGCCAATGAGAGCGGGATGGGTTCTGACACAGACCGCCCTAAATAGAGGGTTTTGACACAGTCTCGACACAGTGAAGGCGCGAAACGAGTGAAGACAATGGTAGGAGAACGATCAAGCCCTTTAGAATCAGCAAGGAATTGGTCGGGGCGGTGTGATTCGAACACACGACCCCCTGCGCCCAAGGCAGGTGCGCTACCAGGCTGCGCTACGCCCCGACATCTCTGGATACCTAATTGTAAATCACAGGTCCCAGAACCAAAGTTCGAAAAAATTTTACCTCGGCTCTAACCCGCGACGGCCTCTCTGTCGATGAACCTTTTGGATCGTGACAAACGACCAAAAGGATCTCAAGTGAAAACTCAAATCAAGTCTGTCTGCTCGCTTCTCCTCGCCGCTACTGCAATCTGCCGTGTCGCCGCAGCTTCTCCCAATGATCTTGCTCAACCCGGAGAAACCTCGTCATCCGCCGTTTCAATGTCGGATTTAGCTATCCGGCCCATCGTCAGCGGACCCGAGGTGAAGTTCGACGCCGTTCAGGCTCAGCACGACCGGCGCGTGAACCGTATTTGGCTGGCCAGCTTACTGGCGGTCGCCGCATCTACCTCAATGGACGCTGCTACCTCCTGGGGAAAGCACGAAGGAAACGGATTCCTCGCGTCTTCAAATGGTACCTTTGGCGCACGCGGAATAAGCATCAAGGCCGCGATGTTAGCCGCCGTCGTTGTTCCTCAGATTGCGTTCCGCCATCACCAGGGTCTCAAAACGAAGTTCGCCATCGGCAATCTGATTGAAGCTGGGATCTTCACGGGTGTCTCCATTCACAACCTTGGTGTAACGGCGCCCCGGTAGAACGGTTTCCGTAACGGGTCTTGGTGACGGAAGTCCGGGTCTTTACCCTTTCCCCAGAACAATTCAGGGAAACTTAACACGACGCCGGCTTGGGCTATACTGGGTACACTCTCGATGTGTCCCATCAGGGTGGGGCTAGAAAGACGATGAGACTACAGACGTTCCTCGCGATAAGCATTACAAGTACCGTCCTGCTTACTTCTGCATTTGCTGCGTCCCCCACCATCGGGGTAGCGACGGCAGTTGGTACGTTTAAGGTCAACAGCTCCGAAGTGGAAGGAAACGCGAACGTCTTCGAGGGCGCTGAAATCAGAACCACAAATGCTCCAAGCCAGGTGTTTCTACAAAGTGGCTCGTCGGTGACCCTGGGCCTGAATTCTGTCGGAGTTCTCTACCGCGACCGCTTGATCCTCGAAGAGGGTGCAACGAAAGTAGAGAACATGACAGGCTATACCATTCAGGCTGCAAGCTATCGCGTTCAAGGTGAGCCCCGATCGCAAGCAGTCGTTCGATTTGAGGGGAATGAGGTTCAGATTGCCTCGTTAGTCGGCTTTTTAAACGTGTCTTCTAATCACGGAGCTCTCTTGACCCGAGTGGGTGCCGGAACGGCTTCTGCCTTTAACAAAAATCCGCAGTCAGGCTCGACCGGTGCCCCGATCAATACTGCGGATCGCGCCAAAGAGACAACGCTCTATCTCCTTCTCATCGCCTCTCTGGGGGGCTTGGGTTTGGCCGTAGATGCCATCGTCCAGCCCGGCACGAAGTCTCAAGTCAGCCCCGGCTAAAGTCGAAATTACACAATCCTTACAGAGCTTAAGTCCATTCGTTGCTACTTATTAAGTAGCCACGAATGCAACATTTAGATAGCACCTGCCTCAATCCTGCAAAGGACGAATCTTTAAACTGGCCTACGACCATCGCGATGGTTGTTTTACACATTGGCGCGATAGCCGCCCTGTTTATGTTCAGTTGGAAGGTTCTTGCAGTCTCGATTCTTCTCTATTGGATGACCACTGGTCTGGGGATCAGTATGGGTTACCATCGGCTGCACACCCACCGTTCCTACAAGGTTCCGCGCTTGCTGGAATACTTTTTCGCTGTTTGTGGAGCGTCAACTCTTGAAGGCGGACCGATTTTCTGGGTAGCAACCCACCGTATCCATCATCAGAAGTCAGATCAACCCGGCGATCCGCATAGCCCTCGCGATGGGGCCTGGTGGGCACATGTTGGCTGGATACTCTTCGGTGAAGCGAAGCACAACAATACGAAATTGATGTCGAAGTATGCCCCGGATCTTGCCAAAGACAGGTTCTACGTATGGCTCAATAATTGGCACTGGCTCCCGACGGTGCTTCTCGCGGTTCTTTTGCTGGCAGTTGGCGGCCTTCCAATGATGCTTTGGGGCATTTGTCTACGAATTGTTGTCGGGCTGCACGCCACTTGGCTGGTAAACTCCGCCACCCACATGTGGGGAAGCCGCCGTTTTGAAACTCGAGATGATTCTCGTAATAACTGGTGGGTGGCCCTCATGACGTTCGGGGAAGGCTGGCACAATAACCACCATGCGCACCCGACCTCGGCTCGACACGGTCTTGCCTGGTACGAGTTCGACCCCTCATGGCTCCTTCTCAAGGTGTTAAAGACCTTTAGGATTGCCAAGTCGATTCAGGTTGCGCGAGTAGATCAAGCGGCTCCTACTCAAAAAGCAGCATAGCTGCGTTCTTGCGCCTGCCGCGCATCTCGTGCGGCAGGCATAATACAGACTGATGGTCGGACCAGGCCGGCGACGATCAATCGCCTTTTTCATCGGGCTCGGCGTAGGGCTCATCGTTGTCATTCTCCTTCTTTACGTCGGATGGGTTCTTCTCCATTGGCGAACGGGAATCCTGGTCTTCTTCGGGGTTCTTCTCCTGACCATCATCATCAGTGGGGTCGTTCTAAACACCACATTTCTGGTCCGGGAAATACGCCGGAATGAACAGCATGATGCATTTATCAATGCGGTTACTCACGAACTGAAAACCCCCGTAGCCTCCATCAGGCTGTATTTGGAGACTCTGCTCACCCGTTCAGTTCCCGAGGATAAGCAGCGGCAGTTCTACGGCATTATGCTTGAGGACAGCGACCGGTTACTAAGGACGATAGAACAGGTTCTACGAACCGGTCGCGTCGGTCCGGAGACTCGACTGCTTCATCAAGCTCCTGTCGACTTTAATTCACTTCTTGAGGAGTGTCTCCAGCGCATCCGGGTTTTGCACAGTCTGACGCCTGAGGCGTTGAAATACCAGGCCGGCCCCCCCGTGATAGTGAAGGGTGACGAGGAAGAACTCCGGGCCGCCGTTTCAAATTTGATTGACAACGCTGTAAAGTACTCCGGCCAGGAAGTCCAGGTGCTGGCAAAAGCAGAGACTGTTGAAGGAAAATACGTAAACTTCCGCATAAGAGATAATGGAGTCGGTATTCAGAAGACTGAATTGAAGCGGATCTTCAAGCGCTTCTACCGTGTACCTGGCCCCGGCGCGGCCAGGACTAAGGGTACCGGCCTTGGCCTATACATCGTGCGTTCAGTTGCTCGCCGGCACGGTGGTCGTGCGTGGGCCGAGAGTGAAGGTCTTGGAATGGGAAGCACTTTCGTACTTCAACTGCCAATTGCAAAATGAATCGCGTGCTCGTAGTAGAGGATGAGAGGCATCTGGCTGAAGGCCTCCGTTTCAATCTGGAAGCTGAGGGCTACGAGGTCGAAGTCGTCGAGACCGGCGAAGAGGCGCTGCAGATCCTCTCTAACAAGGAGATAACATTCGATGTTGTGGTGCTCGATGTCATGTTGCCGGGCAAAGACGGCTTCATCGTCATGGCCGAACTCCGTGAGGCCGGTCAATATATTCCCACCCTCTTCCTCACCGCTCGTGGCCGCCCCGATGACGTGCTGAAAGGGTTTGCGGCCGGAGCCGATGATTACTTGACCAAACCCTTCGAACTCAAGATCCTGATCGCGCGGATCCGCGGTCTCCTGCGACGCCGGGAATGGCTGCAGGCTTCCCTTGCGTCGTCCAGTAAGCCCGCGAATGGTCAGTTCGAAGTGTTCCGCTTCGGCGAGAAAAGTGACAAGATCGTAAACTTTAACCTGCTGGAGCTGTCGGTCGCTGATCAGGTTGTGCGCCTGACGCAAATGGAAGCGAGCGTCCTTCGTTTTCTGATTGAGCACGAGGGCAAGCCTGTTTCCCGGAAGGCAATGATCGGCCAGGTCTGGGGGTTGCAGGAGAACACAGACACACGTCCCATCGACAACTTCATTGTCAGGCTTCGCCGCTATGTGGAGGATGACCCCACCCGGCCCCGGCACTTGTTAACGGTACGCGGTATTGGGTACCGGTTTGTGGCTACTCCCGTTAATTGAGTTGCAGGAACTCAACTGCGATCGGGTCCGCTTCCGTCTCAAGCAGCGCCAGGCCGAGCGGTAACCGGAACCGCCGCAGTCCTGCGCTCCCGGGATTTATGTAGAGGACGCCATGCCTGCTATAACTCTCCTGTTTGTGTGAGTGCCCGAAGACGACCACATCGATCCCGGCGCTTGCGGGGTCAAGATCAATGTCCGCGATGTTATGCAAGACGTGAATGCGCCTCGATCCTGCATTCGCTTCGGCGCTAATTGGCAACAGCGATAGAGGAGGATTCTTGTCGATGTTGCCACGGACCGCCACCACAGGCGCGACCCTCATCAACAATGACAGAATCTCCGCCTTGCCCACATCGCCTGCGTGAACGATCAATTGGCAGTCTTTGAGGTGCGTTAAGGCCTGTGGGCGCAAAAGCCCATGTGTATCTGAAACCAAGCCGACCAGCATCGTGCTGCGGTCAGGCTAACAACTTACCAGCCCGATGTTCCAGAGCTGCCCTTGAAAGGGCCCACAACGTCCTTGGTGACCCAGCCTCCGTAAAAACCACCGGCCTGCGGTTGAACGCGCTCGTCATCGACATAGCAATCAACCCGGTGTGGATAGAACGCAAAACAACTTGCAATCGGGCTGAAGGGTTCGCTGGGATCCTCGTAGGACCAGCCGGCATCCTCAGCCACTGCGTTCCCGGCCTTTATCGACCAGTAGCTTGCCTGACCCTTCCATTCGCAGAATGATCCCTTCGTACTCTGGTAGATGTACTCCCTTCGCACATCCGCAGCCGGAATGTACCAGCTGGGAGGATGGCTGGTTTCGAGCACACGAAACGCCCGCGTAGAATCGGCAATGACTGCGCCGCCCAACTGGACTCGTACATGCCGCGAAGACCTCTCCAACCTGGGCGGTCTTGGATAATCCCAGACCGACTCTTGTCCCGGACCTGGCTTGTCGTGCTTCATACCGATTCGATGCCGCCAGTGTTCTGTGGACTGCATCCAATCGGCGGATGCCGCTCGGAACCTGCGAGCTCTGCAAACGTGCGGACCTGGAACTCACCCGCCATCACCTTATCCCGCGCTCACGCCATCGCAAGACGCAAACCAGGCGAACGTTTTCCTGTCCTGAACTGACAGGGCGGATCGCCATGCTCTGCCGGGCCTGCCACAAATTTGTTCACCGGACTCTGACCGAGCGGGAACTTGCCGCATCCTTCAACACGGTCGCCGCTTTAGAAGCCCATCCCGAAATTGCAAAGTTCGCAAACTGGATCGCGAACAAGCCCGCTGGCTTGGTCGTTCATTCGGCACGGACCCGCCGGTAGTCGATAAGATGGCACCATGTTATTCACGCGTTGCATCGGTGCATTGGCTGCTTCTGCCGCCCTACTGATCGCTGCAGTCGACCCCCCACTCCCCACCACTGCTGCCGGCATGCCCGTGAATTACGATGAGGCGAAAGTTGGGACGTACACACTGCCCGATCCCTTGCACTTCGCAAATGGTCGTCCTGTAAAAACCGCCAACGACTGGACCGGCAAGCGTCGTGAAGAGATCATTCGCCTGTTCGAGGAGAACCAGTTTGGCCGGAGCCCCAGTCGGCCATCGCACATGCACTTCGAGGTCGTAGAGAGCGGGACTCAGGCCTTCGGCGGAACGGCCATCCGAAAGCAGGTGACGATCTACTTCTCGGCCGGCGTGGCTGGGCCGAAGCTCGACTTACTGCTTTATTTACCTGCCGCAGTTTCGAAGCCAGCGCCGGTCCTGCTAAACATCAGCTTCACCGCCAATTCCTCCACCGTAGATGATCCCGATGTTAAGGAAGGCATGGTTTGGGATAAGAACAAGCAAAGGATCCCCGCCCGGCAAGGCTTTCAATTTGCGAAAGCGAATGTTAAGCCTTTCATTGAAGCGGGCTTCGGGTTCGCGACCTTCTATTACGGAGATGTGGAACCGGACTTCGATGGCGGCCTTCAGTACGGTGTCCGCTCGCTTTACCTGAAGCCTGCGGAAAATGGACTCGCACCTGATGACTGGGGAGCTATCGCAGCCTGGGGCTGGGGGCTGAGCCGCGTTCTCGATTACCTGCAAACTGAACCAAGAGTGGACACGAACCGTGTTGCTCTTTTTGGAGCCTCGCGCCTGGGTAAAACGGTCCTCTGGGCTGGCGCCCGGGATACCCGCTTTGCCGCCGTCATCGCCTGCTGTTCCGGTGAGGGCGGAGCTTCGATCAGCCGCCGTGATTACGGGGAAACGGTCGCTAACCTTACGACTCACTTTCCCTACCAGTTCTGCGCCAATTACGGGAAATTCGCGCATCAGGTAGATCGACTCCCGGTCGATGCAAACATGCTGGTTGCTCTCATGGCGCCACGCCCGCTGCTTCTCCAAACCGGAAACAAAGATCTTTGGGGTGATCCAAAAGGCGAGTTTCTCGCCGAAGTAGCTGCTGGCCCGGTCTATCGCTTACTCGGTGCAAACGATTTGGGCACTGATGTCTGGCCGCCGGCCGGTACGCCGATCTTCGAAACCCTTGCCTATTACATGCATGACGGCGGGCATGGACCATTGCCAGCCGATTGGGACATTTTCCTGAAATTCCTTCGTGTGCGCCTGCAACCCGGCAGTTAGTTGGGGCGCGGCATTCAGGTCACTACGCGCGACGCCGTTGACCCTGGCCGCTGACGAAAGAACACGATGGTGATCAAGGCCGCTACCAGGCAGCACGCCGAAAGCATGAGCAAGGCAAGCGTCATGCTGTGCGTCGCATCCCGAATGGCGCCCACCAGGAAGGGACTGACGAACCCCGCCAGATTCCCCACCGAGTTGATCCACGCGATCCCTGCCGAAGCCGCCGCACCTGACAAAATCGATGTCGGCAATGCCCAGAATGTTGAATAGGAACAGGCGATCCCGGCAGTGGCTACCGTGAGCGCCAGGAGTCCGGCAACGCCGGGGATGCCGGGTATGCCAGAAATCGCGAAAGCCACCCCCCCGGCTATACCCGTGAGCGCGATATGCCAGCATCTCTCTCCCGTCTTATCGGAATGATGGCCAACCACAACCATCGCGATAGCCGCAGCCGCCCACGGGATCGTCGTCAGGAAGCCAATATTGATCGGATCTTTTGTAATGGTTTCTTTGACAATCTGCGGCAGCCAGAATCCGAGACCATAATTGCCCATGACGAAACCGAAGTACACAAAACACAGGAGCCACGTCTTCGTGCTCTTAAATGCGTCCAGCATGGTGTGGTGGTCAGGGGCCGCCGATCGCTTCGCTGCTTCATCTTCCCGCAACCGCTGCGCCAGAAAATCCCTCTCCTCCGGGCTGAGCCATTTCGCCCTGTGAGGCCCATCTTGAAGAAAGAACATCGCCGCCAAACCCGCAAGCAAGGAGGGAATCGCTTCGAAGATGTAGAGCCACTGCCAACCGCGCAATCCGCCCATGGATGTCGCCTTTGCAAGAATCCAACCTGAAATAGGGCCGCCGATTACGCCGGACAGTGGGACCGCGGTCATGAAAGCGGCGATCATCTTGGCGCGGTACTGGCTGGTGTACCAGAACGTAAGGTAAAGAATAACTCCCGGAAAAAAACCGGATTCCACCAGTCCAAGCAGGAAGCGGACAATATAAAACTGCCCTTCGGTCTTGATCAGCATCGTACATGCCGAAACAACACCCCACACGATCATGATGGGACCCAGCCAATACTTAGCGCCGATCTTCTGAAGCGCCATGTTGCAGGGAACTTCAAAGAAAAAGTAGCCGATGAAAAACAATCCGGCTCCCGTCCCATATGCAAGATCGCTGATGCCGAGATCCTGCTGCATCTGCAATTTCGCAAAGCCGACGTTCACCCGATCTACGTAGGCGAAGATGTAGCAGAGGAACAGAAACGGAATCAGGCGGCAGCTGACGCGCCAATAAGTCCGCTTTTCGAACTCCGCGGAAAACGCCCTGGGTTCAATGCTCTTCGGCGCAAGCTTCACGGAAGGCTCCATGTGATCTCATTCCTCGCTAAAGATTCAGCGGACAATTTGCGTTCCGCCAGCTCACTTCGCAGTCCATCCGCCGTCGATCAGGATATCCGTTCCAGTAATGAAACCCGCATTTTCTGAACATAGAAAGGCTGCGAGCGCACCCACCTCTTCCACCTTGCCCCAGCGTCCAACAGGAAGGTTGGCCAGGAATTGGGCGTTTAATTCGGGATTATTCATCACTGGATAATTCATTTCTGTTCCAAACGGGCCAGGACTAATGCCATTCACCGTGATCCCCTCTCCAGCAAGTTCCAAAGCCAGCGCTCGAGTCAATCCCAGGAGTGCTGCCTTGCTGGAGGAATACGCACTCCGCCCGGGAAGCGAAATGTGACTCATGATCGAAGACATATTGATGACTCGCCCATACCCAGACCCCTGCATTCCGGGCACAAACGCACGGCACATTAGAAAAACACTCGTCAGATTCGCGTCTTGTACCGAGCGCCATTCTTCAAGCGAAAAGTCGATCAGGTTCTTGCGAATGTTTATACCGGCGCTGTTGATTAAAATCTGAACGCGGCCAAGCTGCTCGCTTACTTCAGCTTTCAACCGGGCGGCCTGATCTTCCTGCGTAACGTCCGCCGTGAAAATCTTTGCGGAACCTCCGGCTGCTTCAATCTCTTCGCGGACGCCATCCAGTTTTGCGGTATCCCTGGCAACTAAGGCAATCGCTGCACCTTCTTGAGAAAGCGCCAGCGCCATAGCCTTTCCCAAGCCCTTGCTGCCACCCGTAATCAATGCAGTCTTACCGGAAAGTTTGTTCGTTGTCTCGGCTTTCGCCATCAGTTCTCTCTTTAGTCACTGCCATACTATCGCGTCAATCACGGCGCACCCGCTGACACACCCTGATGGCGCAGGCCGACATTCTTGGAAACCGCTAAAATAACGATGGTGCGGGTCGTCTTACTCCTTGTGCTCTGTGCGCTGCTCCTCCTTGGTGATACGTTCAAGCTGTTTCTCAAGGACGGCGACTATCATCTGGTGCGTGAGTATCAGGTACAAGGCGATCGCATCCGCTACTACAGCACAGAGCGCGGAGACTGGGAAGAAATCCCTGCTTCTCTCGTTGACCTCGAAAAGACCGAGAAAGCGAGATCCGGCAAACAGGCAGACGCTCAACGAGAAAAGCGCGAGGAGGCCGAGGAGCAGCAGGCGGAGCGGGCACTGCGGCAGGAGATCGCCTCTATCCCCATGGACTCGGGCGCTTATTATCGGACCGACGAAAAAGTAACCCCGCTGGATGCCGCCCAATATCAGGTCATCACAAACAAGAAACGGCAGATCCTGAAGGTCCTGTCCCCCATCCCGCTGGTTCCCGGTCGAGCGTCCGTCGTCATTCAAGGTGAGCACTCCAAGTTCGTTGTTCACGAAGGTCGCCCTAATTTCTATTTCCGCCCGGAGAAGCAGGAGCGCTTCGGCATCATCCGCGTCGAGCCGAAGAAGAACGTGCGCGTGGTCGAGAATGTGTCCATCCTGCCGGTCATCAACCAGGCCGAGCAGGACCGTAAGCAGGTCGATGTCTTTCAACAACAGCTCCAGGGGACTCTCTATAAGGTCTGGCCGGAAAGACCCCTGGAGCCGGGCGAGTATGCCGTTGTCGAATTTGATGATGATCCGGATAAGCCGAAGGACGACCTGGAGTTACTGGTATGGGACTTCGCCTTTCGGCCGAATTGACTTACTCATAGCGCAAAGCTTCAGCCGGGGCGATGCGAGAAGCGCTGCGTGATGGATGCAGTGTAGCGATGAAGCTCGTGACAAGAGCGAGAGCTGCCACCCAAACTCCATCGATCCAGTGGTTCTCAAACGGCACATAACTGATCGCGTACACCTGCTGATCGAGTCTCAGCCACCGAAAATGATCGAGCAGCACGGTAGCTGTATATCCCGCCGTCAGCCCGAGCAGACATCCCAGACCCCCAATAATTAAACCTTGCAACACAAAAATCCTTTGAATCTGCCCGCGCCCCGCTCCCATTGAGATGAGAATGGCAACGTCGCGCTGCTTCTCCATCACGAGCATCACTAGAACTACCAGGATGTTCAGGGCTGCTACCAGTTCGATCAGGGCCACTGTGATCACGCTCACCGTCTTCTCGAGCCGAAGCGCATTCAACAGGGAATGATTCTGGTCCATCCAGGTGCGTGCCACTAACTTTGGGCCGATGATCGGGCCTGCCGCGCCCGCCACTTCAGTCGCGCGAAAGATATCATCCAGCCGCAGCTCAATGCTGTTGACAACGTCATTCAAATCCAGCACTCGCTGAGCGGCGGAGAGCTTCGTGAACGCCCAACTGGCGTCCAGATCGTATAAGCCCGATTCGAAAATTCCGTCCACCCGAAAGTGAAAGAGGCTTGGTACCGGACCAAGCGGGGTCAGTTCGCCCTGAAAACTGATGACCGTCACCGGGCTGTGTAACTTGATGCCCGCAGCCTCGGCCAGGCCCGCACCGACGATAATCCCGCTCTCCGGATGACTGCCTTCCAGAATGTTGAGCGATCCTTTTTTCAAATGGCGCAAGAGTTCCGGCACAGTTTCGCCATGACCCATCGGTACGCCTTTCAACGTTGCGCTGGTGCCCAGGACTGGACCTTTCAGCGCGACTTGCCCGTACAAGCCCGGAACAACACTGATCACATGAGGAATTCCCTTGAGTTTGGGAATCAGCTTCTCCCACTCAGCAATGCCGAACTCCGGATTCGCTTCCAGAATGTCGACATGTGCCGTGGCGCTCAGCAGCGTGGATTGGAGAGTGTTCTGAAAACCGTTATTGATCGCGAGCGCAATAACGAGGGCCGCTACGCCAGCCGCCACGCCCAGGATAGAAATGACTGTGATCACGGAGATTACAGTCTGCTTGCGCTTCGCACGGAGGTATCGAAGCGCGACCATCCATTCGAAGCGCGACATTATCTGGGAACGGCGAATCGATCTCTGAGATAAGACCGCAGCAACTGCTTGTATTCAGCCACCAGTTCAAGCCTCTCCTTCGGCTTGCTGTCGGCATATAGCGTGTTCAGCCCTTTCACGGTTTGGACCATGATGTTCGCTGTGCGAAGAGCGGCAGCATCCGACAGACCGGGACATTTCGCAACGAAGAGAGAAGCAAATCTCTCCCGCAATCTGTGCCGGGCCGCGGGATCTCTTTTATAACTCAGTGGTGCGGTAATGATTGGAATGTAAGCTGGCCGGTCGTTCATGAACTGAACTGTGGTATCGATGATTTCATCAACAAGCTGATGAACGCTCAAGTCTCTTGCACGCTCGTCCAGATGCCGCCAGCGTTCCTCTATTTCCTTCCCGAATTGAGCTCTTAGCGCCTGCCCCACTGCTTCTTTATTCGGGAAATATTCATAAACCGTACCGATCGAGGCTTGCGCCCGTTCTGCAATAGCCGTCATAGTCGAAGCTTCGTAGCCCATAGAAGCGATGACCTGAGCGGCAGCCTCTAGAATCTCTGCCATGCGGCGTTCGCCCCGCTCCTGCCGCGGGACGCGACGCGAAATCTTGGCGGGAAGCGACGACATACTTTCTATGCTACACTTTTAATAGTTGAGGATATCCTCAACTTACGGAGATTATGGAACCTTTAAAGCTGGATCCGAAAACGACCGCTCTCGTTCTGATTGACCTGGAACACGGAATCGTCGCCCTGCCGCTTGCTCCACGATCTGGACCCGAGGTCGTAAAGAACGTCGTTCCTGTGCTGACGGCCTTTCGCCAAGCAGGCGCCACCGTGGTCTTGGTACGGGTTGATATGGCGGACATGTTGCAGTTGCCTGTGGATAGACCGATGCGCGACCCGAACGCTCCTCCGCCTCCCGCGGTTGCCTCTGAACTTCTAAGCGATATTGGACCCGAAGCGGGCGATCTGGTTGTGACCAAGCGACAGTGGGGCGCTTTCTATGCAACCCCACTCGACCAATTCTTGCGGCGGCGCGGCATTCAAACCATCGTCTTGGGCGGCATCGCCACTAACTTGGGCGTCGAGTCCACCGCGCGATCGGCGGTCGAGCATGGCTATCAATTGATCCTGGTCGAAGATGCGACGACCAGCATTTCCGCCGAAGCCCATCAGTTTGCAATCAACACCATCTTCCCGCTGCTTGGCCGGGTGCGCGACGCCGCTTCCGTTCTGGAAGCATTAGGCAAGTGAACCGTCAGCCTGCGATCGATCCGAAAATCTGGAAGATCGCAATCGTTGTCCTGTTCGGCCCGCTGATGTCGAACCTGGATTCGACCGTGGTCAACGTCTCGCTCCACACGCTGAGTCGCGAACTCAATACCGCGCTGAGCACGATCCAGTGGGTAACGACCGGCTATCTGCTGGCCCTTGCTCTCACCCTTCCGATGACCGGTTGGGCGGTAGACCGGTTTGGGACGAAGCGCGTCTACCTCTTCTGCTTCACTGCCTTTACCCTGACATCGCTTCTCTGTGGGTTTGCGACTTCCGCCAGCGCTCTCATCGTTTTTCGGCTCATGCAGGGAATGACGGGCGGCCTGCTCGCTCCCATGGCTCAGATGACGATCGCACGCGCCGCAGGGGTCCACATGGGAAGAGTGATGGGTCTTATGGTCATGCCCATCCTGCTTGGACCTATCCTCGGGCCTACCCTGGCGGGAGCCATCCTGCAGCATGCTTCCTGGCGCTGGCTTTTCTTTATCAACCTTCCGGTCGGCGTCCTCGCAACTATCCTCGCCTCAATTGTGCTTCCAACGGACCAATCCTCAGACACGCGCAGGCGATTCGATTTCCTTGGCTTTGCCCTGCTCGCTCCCGGGCTGGTGATGCTGCTGTATGGCCTGGAAGCACTCGAGTCTCGCAACAGCTCACTCGCATTGACACTTGCAGAACTGGCCTTCGCCGCCACGCTTGTTCTTCTGTTCATTACTCATTCGCTGCGGTCCAAGGCGGCGGCGCTTATCGATGCTCGTCTATTCGGAAGAAGAGTCTTCTCCATTTCGGCAATCACTCAGTTCGGCGCAAACGCCACAGCATTTGGTGGTCAATTGCTGCTGCCACTGTACCTTCTGACCGACCGCAACATGTCGGTCGGCAAGACGGGCCTGGTGCTCGGCGCAACCGGACTTGGCGCTTTGTGCACCTACCCGTTTGTCGGAGCTCTGTCCGAGCGCTTTGGCGCGCGCACGGTGGCCGGGGCCGGCGCATTACTTGCTCTCTGCGGTACGCTCCCGTTTGCACTTCTGGATAACAATCTATTCCCGTTGATCGCCGTTGTCTCTGCACTCGTCGTGCGCGGAGTGGGCATGAGCGCCATCAACATCCCCTCAATGACGTCCGCTTATACCTCGGTTCCGGCAGATGCGCTTCCCGTCGCCACCACTGCCCTCAATATTGTGCAGCGGCTCGGCGGCCCGATCGGGACTGCCGCCCTCGCGGTCTTTCTGCATTCGCGGCTGTCGAATCACGCCGCCGCCGCTTTTTCCCAAACCTTTTGGCTACTCTGCGCCATCCACGCTCTTTCACTTGGATCTGCGCTGCTCCTGCCTAAGGCGCGAGTTCACGCAGCCGCTGCACCAAACCGATTTCCCCTTCCGGCCGTAAGAGCGGAAACAGAATGACGTCTCGAATCGACGTCGAGTTCGTCAGGATCATCGTCAGACGATCGATCCCAATGCCTTCGCCGCCCGCCGGGGGCATGCCATACGACAGCGCCCGGATGTAGTCTTCGTCCATCACGTGCGCTTCTTCATCCCCGCCCGCCTTGCGGGAAATCTGCGCTTCAAAGCGACGCCGTTGCTCCTGCGGATCGTTTAGCTCACTAAACGCATTCGCGATTTCCATCCCTGCCGCATACAATTCAAAACGTTCCACAAAATCCGGCTGATCCGGTTTCGTCTTCGAAAGAGGAGAAACTTCGATCGGAAAATCATAGATGATCGTCGGGTCAAAGAGCTGCCCTTCCGCATGGCGCTCGAAGATATCTACCAGTGCCGGGCCTGGACCCTTCTCGCGCGAATTCTTGCCCAGCCACTGCGGATCGCGAACATTCTCAAGCGTTGGCTTATCGTCTCCCTGCCAGAATTCCACGACAGCCTCCTGCATCGTAAACTGCCGGAAATGTCCGAAGTCGATCTGCCGCTCATTGAACGTCACCGCGCTCGAACCGGTAGCATCGATCGCTGCCTGCCGCAGCAGCTCCTTCGAGAGCTCGATCATGCTCTTATAATCCGCATACGCCTGATAGAACTCCAGCATTGTGAACTCAGGATTGTGCCGGGTCGAGATTCCCTCGTTGCGGAAGTTGCGGTTGATTTCGTAAACTCGCTCCATTCCGCCGACAACTAATCGCTTCAGATATAACTCCGGAGCAATCCGCAGATACAGATCGATGTCTAGCGTATTGTGATGAGTCACGAATGGACGCGCCACCGCCCCGCCGTGCAGTGGCTGCATCATCGGCGTTTCGACCTCAAGAAATCCATGCGCATCGAGTTGACGGCGGAGTGACTGAATGATCTTGGAACGCGTCACGAATACGTTCCGTACGTCCGGATTGGCGATTAGATCAAGGTAACGCTGACGATAACGGGTCTCGACATCTTCCAGACCGTGCCACTTCTCGGGCAGAGAAAGCAGGATCTTCGAAAGAAAGAAAAGCTCGTCCACATGGATGCTCAGTTCCCCGGTTTTAGTGCGGAACAGGTATCCGGCAACCCCGATGATGTCGCCGATATCCAGTAACTCGTAGAGCTTGTAAGTCTTCTCGCCGACAGCATCCTTCTTAACGTATATCTGCAGGCTCCTTCCATTTTGGAGAAGATGCAGAAACCCCGCCTTGCCCATGCGGCGGATCCTTTGAATCCTCCCCGCAACGCGAACCTGAACCGGATCGGCTAACTCTTCCGCTGTACGTTGTCCATACTCGTCGAGGATCTGTGGAATGGAGTGGCTGGTATCGAAGGCGCGGCCATAGGGCTCAAACCCCAATTGCTCAATTTGCGCAATACGGTCATAACGCTGACGAAGCAGCTCATCTTCTAATGCCAACGGAGGGGCTCCCTAAGAACTTAATTGTAAGATCCAGAATGTAAGATCCAGGTCTTACCTGCGAATGAGTAGTTCCCGCGACGATCCGCGCGTCAAAAAGAACTTCAATGACGCAGCCTTCTGGAATAAACGTTCTACCGTGCGATTTGGAAAAAACTGGCTGCGCTGGGGCTGAGTCGCTCGAGGCACCTGTAACAGGGTCTTCGTATCCTGAATGCGGTAGTTATACAAAGAAAGCCGGGTTGCCTTCTCATCCGCATTGAAGAACGCCAGAATATAACCACCCGGCCGAGTGATACGAAGCAGGCGTTCTACGGCTGGCTCGATCACCGGTGTCGCGAGGTATTGCAGAGAGTCCCAGACCAGCACGCTATCGAACGATTCATCCGGGAAGGCGAGGGTCTGGTCCAGAAAGCGTTGTGCTTTTGCCGCGGATTGCTGGCCCTCGATAAAGTCGTTGCCAAAGCATTCCTGCATGGTTTCGACCATGTCGTCTGAAGAGATACGGTGGCCCAAACCCGTAATGAACATGATGTTAGCCTGACTGGCCCCTGAGAAATCCAGAACCGATCGCGTTTCGTCGGTCCGTAAAGAAGTGCAGAACTGTTCAAAACCGCTGCTTTGCCGGACGAGCGTTCCGTTATTGGTCTCGCTCTTGGTGGAGGCACTTTTGCTGCCGAAGATCATCACGATGTCTTTAATTTGAGCGCTTCGCTCCAGGATATGAAGCGCTTCGCTTCAGCTGGCCAAAGCGCTCCCTATCCTCTCCAAGACTCACTTCGCGGAAGTGACCGCTCCTGCAGCGTTCTCGCGCGCGGGCGCTGCGGCCGCTCCGCCGGTAGAAGGCTGATTCACTACAATGGGCGGCGCCGCCTGCTTTGCCTGCGAGGACTTCGAAATATCGATGCTTCCCTTGAAGTAGGCGCCATCCTCGATTACGATGCGGCTGGTCTTTATGTCTCCAACCAGCTTGGCTTCTTTCTTGATGTCGATCTTGTCAGTGGACTCGACGTTCCCCTGAATAGACCCTTGGATAATTACTTCGCGCGCTTTCAAACCGGCCTGAACGCGTGCATTCGGGCCAATCGTGAGCCGGTGATCATGGCACTCAATGGTGCCTTCGACCTCGCCGTCAATAGTTAAATCTTCGCGGGCAAAGATCTGACCTTTCACGGTCACGTTCTTGCCCAGAGTAGCTGAACCATTGCGAACAGCTCCACTTTCTGCTTCGAAGCCTCTTCCTGTCGACGACGGAATGTTGGAAATCTCTCGTCGTTGCGGTTCCACTGGCGTGGAAGAAGGGGGAATGGACGACCGTTGGGGAGTTGGCGCTGATTCGTCTTGCGTTCTTTTACTCCACATGGATAAAACTCTCCTCGGAAATTGCTCGATTAAATGGTACTACCTTGGTTCCCAATGCGTGCCACTCTGGACTCAGTATGACATCTCGCGCCATTTTGTAATAATTGATAACGGTGCCGAAGACTCGTGAGCTCGAAGCCCGCCTGGAACGAGTAGAGCAGCAGCTAAGGCTTTTCCAACGGGTCAGCAGATTGATGACCCGGGACCTCGAACTTGACGGTGTCCTGCACGAGATCGTCGACCTCATCCGTGACTTCCTGGAGTGTGACTCTTGCTTGATCTACCTGGTGGAAGAGTCTGAGTTGGTGCTCTATGCCTCTACCGATGCCACACGCAGCAAGATCGGAAAGTTGCGGCTTCGGCTGTCAGAGGGACTCACCGGATGGGTGGCTCGCGAACGCAGGCTTTTGGCCATCTCCAGAGAGGCTTACAACGATCCGCGTTTCAAGTTCTTCAAGGAGCTTCCTCAGGATATGTTTGAGGCTTTCCTCTCCGTCCCGATCATCTCTCAAAGCAAGGTGGTCGGAGTGATCAACGTACAGCACCAGAATCCGCGTCTACACAGCGGGTCCGATATGGAAATGCTCAGCACGCTCGGTGAGCAGATCGGTTGCCTGTTGGTGCTTTCAAGCCAGAAGACCGGGCTTTCTGCCCCTGTCTAGACTTCTTTGTCTTCGGCGCGCCATTCAAGAGATCCGAGAGGGCTATGGCATTTTGTTCCAGGCTGGCCACTTCGGCGAAAACGCCACGGCGAATCTCACCTGTCGGATCTGCCGCCTTTTCAACCCGCGTGAGGCGTCTTTCTAGCGTCGAAATGGTCAGTTTCTGCTGATTGCTTGCCCGCAACAACTCGGCCAATGATTGAGTAGCTGTTTCGGCCCGTCGAGAGAATTGCCCAACCTGAACATCGAGTCTTGCAAGGTACTCCGTACCGGCTGAATTCATCGCCACCGAATTCGTCAATAGCGCTGTGGTGCTCTTGGCGTTTTCCGAACAACGCAGGGCCAATTTCCCAAATTCGTCGGCGACGACGTTGAAGGCGGCCCCATGTTGTCCGGCACGCGCCGCTTCGATGCTGGCGTTCAGCGCCAAAAGCCGGCTTTGCAAAGCGATGCCGGAGATGTCCTTTACCAGCCCCGAAACTTGAGAATTGGAGGCTGAAAGTTCTGCCATGGCGCGTTGCATGGCTTCGACCTCGCCACACGCCTTTTCGGCGTGCCGGTTGCAATCTCGCGTTGCGAGCATAGTCTCACCCACACCAGTCAGCATGAGGTTTGCGGTTCGGTTTGCGTCCGCAAGCAGTGGTCCGTGGTCGCTTCTGGCTTGAGTGGCCGGTGCAGGGCTGTTACCAATGCCAAGTAAGGCTTCTATACTGCCCTTGATTGTTGCCTGCGTCTCCATCAGACGGGAGCTGAGGATTGCAGAAGATCGCCACCAGATGACTGCTGAAAGGACCAGCGAAATCAGCAGCGCGATTGCCACGCCAGTCGCAGTGCGATCCTTCGACTCCTTCGCGGGTGCGGCTGCAACCGCCATCTCTGTTACCGGAACTGCAACTCCAAGCTGCCAGTTCCACGGGGCGAAGTAGCGAACATGCGCGACCATCTCTCCCTTTGAGGCGAGCTGATACCTCTCTCGGATCGTCCGGAAAGGTTGGTTCCTGGCCTCGTCGATAACGCTGGCGGGAATGGGCAGGTTAGATGGCCCCGCGAAAATTTCACCCTGTGACCCTACGTGAATGGCGGCAAGGGCCTGCCGGATCTGCTCGGCCTCACTGGCCTCCCGAAGGCTCACTGCAAGCATTCCCATCGTGGCGCCGTCCGCGCGAGAAATAGGCTGGTACGCGCTCAGCCGCCGATCGCCGCCCACCTGAGAAGTTCCCGTATAAGGACGTTTGTCCAGGGCTGCTCGAACCGCCGGGTCGGTTGCGGGAAGAACCGTTCCGAGCAGGAGCTTGCCGCCGGCCGAGGTGAGACTGCTCGCTATCCAGAGCATGTCGCCTGCCTCATTCACCCGTTGCAAAATACCGCATGGGACGCCCGACAACGCGCTGAACTCATTCACGAATGCGCGCCGGGGATTTGCGGACGGCAGCAGCGGGATCTTCCGAATCATCAACAGCGGCAACTTCACCGCTGAGCTTCCGGCCGAAGCCCAGAGGACTTGGCGTGACTTTGACTGCCGGATACCGCGTTCGCTCGCGAGCAGTCTTTGAGCGAGCAGAAGGGTGTGGGAGAGTTCCTGCTGCGAGAATTCGGCCGTTCGATAAGCGGAGTCTACGGCGTGATCGAGATCTGACGGCGTCAGACCGCCTTTAGCTGCGACGGCTATGGCGGGCTGTCGATGAAAGGACGACACATTCAGCAGTATCAGCGTTAGCAAAGGAAAAGGAAGCAAGGCCACCAGAACGCCGGTCAGGGTCAACCGGTGTTTTAGATTTAGCTTGGGCCGTGAGATCATTCGGTTCACCTGAGTGGTGCCCGCATACTGGCCTAGCTCTCAGAA
>CBAAAA010000028.1:0-19064 GCA_964658695.1 uncultured Solirubrobacteraceae bacterium
TAGGAATCGTATTCGCCAAAGAGCCTCCGCGCGAGCGTGTTCTTACTCTTTCAGCCACCAACGGCACCTTTAGAATTCCTCCCGGGGACCCCAACTATCGCGTCGACGCAACCTTCGACATCAATGCCAACGTGAAGCTTTCCGGCCTCCACCCGCACATGCACGGCCGCGGCAAAGACTTCGAATATCGTGCCGTCTACCCGACTGGAGAAACGCAGGTTCTCCTCAGCGTCCCTCACTACAACTGGCACTGGCAGAACTGGTACACACTGGAACAGCCGCTCGTCCTCCCCAAAGGAACCAAGATCGAGTGCACCGCCCACTTCGATAACTCCGCCAACAATCCCGACAACGCTGATCCCACGAAAACCGTCCTTTGGGGCGAACAAAGCTGGGACGAAATGATGGTCGGCTTCGTCAATCTGGTCTTCCCCGCTGACATGCCCGTGCGCGACCTGCTGCCGCCTAAAACCAAAGCGCAAATCGCCAGCCGTTAACCGGATCCAGTCAATGAATCGGCGCCTCACCTGTCTGGCCCTGAGCGGGCTCGCCGTGATCTGTTTCGCCGGTCTCGGCATCGGCGAGATCCCGCGGCAGCCTGCCCCCAAAAAGCTCCTGGCGATCGGAGAAGAGAAAGGCTACCGCCACGAATCCATCACTCATGCCCTCGCCACCATCGAACGCATGGGACGCCAATCCGGACTCTGGGATACTTTCATCCGCACCGACACCGAACCACTGACCAAGAAGAAGCTGGAATACAACGCCAGGAACCTGAACGATTTCGATGCGATCGTGTTCTACACCGGCGGCACGCTCGAGATGGACGACCAGCAGAAAGCTGATTTCCTCTCCTTCATCCACGACGACGGCAAAGGCTTCATCGGCATTCACAGCGCCACCATCACCTTCACCAAATGGCCCGAATACGGCAAGATGATCGGCGGCTACTTCGATGAACACCCCTGGGGAACCTTTGAGGCGCCTATCCTTGTCGACGACCCAACCTTCCCGGGAATGTCGCAGTGGCCGCATGCATTCACGATCAAAGACGAGATCTACCAGGTAAAGAACTTCTCGCGCGATCAATGCCGCGTCCTGATGACACTCGACGCCGCTAAGTTAAAGTTCGAAAACAACCCCCGCGTCCATCGCCAGGACAAAGACTTCGCCGTTGCCTGGGCCAAAATGTACGGCAAAGGCCGCGTCTACTACAACACGCTCGGCCACGTCACGGAGAATTGGGACGACCCCGCTTTCCAGAAAATGTACAGCGGCGCCATTCAATGGGCCCTCGGCCTGGTAGACGGCAACACCACTCCGCTCCCCAAATGATCAGGCATGAGGTCACAATGGTAAAGCTTTTCTTCTCTCTTCTTATTGCGGTCTGCTGCTTCGCGGACGATCCACATCCCACCCTCGCACTTGGATCTCCGGCGCCCGATTTTTCTCTGCCGGGCACTGACGGGAAAACACACCGGCTCTCCGACTACGCCAAAGCAAAGGTGCTGGTCGTAGTCTTCACCTGCAATCACTGCCCCATCGCACAGATGTACGAAGACCGCATCAATCGTCTTGCCGCCGACTACCGCGGCAAAAATGTCGCCGTCATTGCGATTCAACCAAACAGTCCCAATGCCATCCGCATCGATGAACTCGACTCCTCCGACATGAGCGACACTCTCGACGAAATGAAGGTCCGCATGGCTTGGCGTCATCTGAATTATCCGTATCTCTACGACGGCGACACGCAATCCGTGGCTGAAAAATATGGTCCGAAAGCAACGCCGCACGTTTTCGTCTTCGACAGTCAGCGCAGACTGCAATACGAAGGCCGCATGGACAATAGCTACCGCAAGGAACTCGTCAAAACAGAAGATGCCCGCAACGCTATCGACGCTATCCTGAACGGCCAGCCCATCGCGGTCACCCACACCGGAGTCTTTGGCTGCTCCACCAAATGGAAGTCCAAAGAAGCCAGTCGCCTCGAGACGCTCAAGAAAATTGAAGCCGAACCGGTCTCCGTCGACATGGCCGGCGACGCCGACCTGAAAAAGCTCCGCGGCAATCCTACCGGCAAGCTCTTGCTGGTCAGCTTCTGGACCACCTGGTGCGGTCCCTGCATTCATCAGATGCCCGATCTCGAGGACATCTATCGCATGTATCGCGACCGTGACTTCGAACTTATCACCGTCTCCGCCAACATGCCCGCCGAGAAAAACAGCGTGCTCAAAATGCTGCAGCTGCAACACGCCTCAACCCGCAATCTACTGTTCGCCTCCGATGACACACAGGCCCTGCAAACCGCCTTCAACCCGCAGTGGAAATCCGGCGTTCCTTACACTGCGCTCATCTCCGCCGGTGGAAAAATCATCTTCGAAAAAAGCGGCGAACTCGATCTGCTCAACCTGCGCCGCACGATCTTAGCCAACATGCCCGGCGACTACGTCGGCTTCCAAAACTACTGGAAGCAATAACGAATCAGCTCAGTGCGCTTCAACACTCCTCTTCGGCCCACTCCACTCCAACTAGGATCGCGACTCCACCCGCCCCCAGGCAAGCGATAGTGCCGCTCCAGCCCTACCAGCTCAGAGGTCACCAGTTTTGAAGCCCGCATTTCCAGCAAATGCTGCGAAATCGCAGGCTGCGATATGCTAAACGCTGCCGTAAGCTCGTTGACTGAGCGGTCCGGACTTCGCCAGAAGATCAATGATCTTCCTTCGCGTCGGATCGGCCATCGCCTTGCACACTGGATCAGCTGTTTGTGTCAAAAGCAAACGCTTATGAATATCTTCCATAAGCAGCCGCTTATAAGCAAGCTATGAGCTTAGCCAAGCGCTCTCCAGCTTCACTCCAGGCGCCATCACCGCCAGCGCTGACAGCGTCGTGGGCTGCTGGCTGATGGCACTCGTTTCACTCTCCACCAGCACCGCGCGCCGAATCTCTCCCGCATTCCGGCCCGCCGCAAAATACCCGGCCAGCGCAGCTTGCAGCGGCGGCAGGCTCGGATTGAACGCCGCATTCTCAATGTACGAACCCGCGAACACCCGCTCATTCGCCGTCAACAGCGCCACTCCCGAAGGCGAACGGCTGTAGGGAGAATAAGCGCCGCACGCCGCCCGAAACGCCTCATTGACCAACCGGTCGGTCGAAGCCGATGCCAGTGCCAGCTGCGCCCGCCTCACCGGAAACGATCCCTGAGAAAAGCCTAGATTCCTGGGCCCAAACGCCTGTGGCAAAAGCTCCGAAAGCTTGACCGACGAACCGTCTTTCATAATCAGCCGCATCGAAATGTCCAGCGAGACCTCGCTCAGAAACTGCCGGCAGTGCCCGCAAGGCGCCCCATTCACCGTCAGCGCCTCCACCCCGCTCTCGTCCGACATGTACGCATTGGCAATCGCCGCCTGCTCCCCATGCACGGCCTGCCCCAGCATGTTCCGCGGAATCTCAATGTTGCATCCCAGGTACAAATTGCCGCTGCTCCCTAGAATCACCGCACCCACAAAGTAATTCGATATCGGAGGATGCGCAAAGCTCTTCGCCACCGGAATCAACTTCAGCATCAAGGCATCGCGGGTCAACTGCTCGGCCTTTATTAAAGCAGAGACGTCGGACACCTGTACCCGCCCGCGGTAACTTCTGTCACTCAGCGCCGCCCGGAGCGTCCGCTGTGCCTCGGCTCCAAAATCAGACAACGCCGCCGCGTAACGGACATCCATTTCGTCCGCCCCGTCAGCCGCACTCATCACTCCACCCATGACCCCGCCCGCCACGCCGGCAGCAGCCAGCAAGAATCCACGCCGCGTCGCATCACTTCCCCTGCTTCCCACCGCCCATTCGCTCAATCGTCGCCTCATCCCTCTCGCCGCCAAAGAACACCTTCAGGGCCCGTTCAAACACCCCGTGCTCCTCCGGCTTCGCCACTGCCGCAAACAAAGTCACCGACGAATGAAACTTCAAATTGTCGGGATACCCAAAAATCTCATCCACCGAAGAACCCTTCGCATCCAGCACCAGCTGCGTGCATTCGATCAGTCTCGGCGCCAAAATGTCATGCTCCAGATAGGCCTCCGCTTCCGCACCCGACTCAATCGCATATCTCACCGCCGTTGGACTCGACCCCAACCCCCGAATCTGCGGAAAGATAAACCACATCCAGTGACTCGTCTTCCTCCCGCGCCGCAGTTCCGCCACCACCTGCTCATAAACCGGGGCCTGGGCACTCACAAACCGCTTCAGATCAAAGGAATCGCTCATAACTTCGGCGCCGGCAGCCGCCCCAGCAATCTCTCCAAACTCAACCCCAGTGCCAGCAGGATCCTGTCCGTACCCGCGGGCCCATCGAACTCCAGTGACACCGGCAGCCCTTCATTCGTTAATCCCGCCGGCAGCACCAGCCCCGGCAGCCCCGCCGTGCTTCCCGGGGCAATGTTGCGCGAAATAGCAGTAAAGAACGACACCTTCTTACCGCCGATCGTCAGATCACCTTCCTGCCCGATCGTAGTCGCCGGCATCATCGTCGTCGGAAACACAATCGCATCCACCCCGGTCCGCGCAAAATATTCGCGATAGTTCTTCTTCAGGTTCGGCAGGTGCGTATCGCAAGCCGCCTGATAAACCTCGTCTGTTACAAAATCACTCCCGCCTCTCTGTATCTGCTTAAAGAAAGCTTTCACGTCCGGGCTGGCCTGCGCCACCACTTGATCCAACGTCACCCCGGCGCCCGAATCCGCAAGATACTTCGGCAGCGTACGCAGAATGTCATGTTCCTGCACCGGCAGTGTCGTCCGCCGAATCAACTCCTCCAGGTACTCGACCTCCGCCTCCACCAGTTCCACCCCCGCATCCTCTAGCTTGCGCAAGGCCGCATTGGTGACCCGTTCCACTTCAGAGTCCAGACCCGCAAACCAGTACTTGCGGCCCACGCCCAGCTTCACCCCATCCAGCATCATCGGCCGCGGCAAATTAGAATCGCCCGTCACCGCCGCATCGAATAGCCCCAGATCGCCGACCGTACGCGCGTGCGGTCCAACTTGATCGAACAAGGCGCTGATCGGCGCTGTGCCGCTCGACGGATATCGTCCCGTTGTCGGGCGAAAACCCGCAATGCCGCACAGCGCGGCCGGAACACGAATCGACCCTTCCGTATCCTCCGCAAGCCCCAGCGGAGCCATCCGCGCCGCCACCGCCGCCGCTGTCCCTCCGCTACTGCCGCCAGGAATTCGCTCCAAGGCATATGGGTTATGCACCGCGCCAAACGCCAGATTGTTACTCGTCCATCCCAGCGACAGCTCATGCAGGTTCGTCTTGCCCAGCACAATCGCCCCGGCCTCCCGCAGCGCCTTGACAATCGCTGCATCCTCCTTCGGCCGAAACTCGCGCAACGCAGGAGTACCAGCCGTCGTTCGCCAGTCGCTTGTATTGATGCTGTCCTTCACAGGAATCGGCAGCCCGTGCAGCGGCCCCAGCTTCGCACCCGCTTTGCGTTTTTGATCCGCCGCTCGCGCCGCCGTCAACACCTGCTCGTGATCCAGTGAGGTAAAGGCGTTCAACGCCTTCCCGCGCTCACACTGCTCCAGCAGCGCCGAAGCATACCGCTCCGACGTGAGGCTGCCGTTCTGCATCGCCTCCACCGCCTCTACCGCCGACAGTTCCAACACCGCGCTTGCCGAACTCATCGCCAGCCCCTCCGCAATCGCAGCTGAAACCCCTGCAGCAGCAACGACAAACCCGCGGCGCGACACCACTAATTCAACTCTCGGATCCAGATGTTCCGAAAACTATCCGGCTCGCTCTTGTCCCCATGCGCCTGCAGCTTAATCGGCGCCCGCTCATAGGCCTTATAGAACGGCTTGCCGATGTACAACGTCTGCCCCTGCAGCTCAAAATGGTTCTGTACCAGCACACCGTTGTAAATTACGGTTACATACGCCGGGGTCTTCAAACTGCCGTCGGCATTAAACCTCGGCGCAGTCCAGATCACGTCATAAGTCTGCCACTCACCCGGCTTCCGGCTCGGATTCGCCAGCGGAATCGCCTGCTTGTAAATGCTCCCCGCCTGCCCGTTCGTGTACGTCTTGTTGTTATACGAGTCCAGAACCTGCAGCTCGTACCCGTCATCACCGGGCCCCGTCGATGCCAAAAACACACCGCTGTTCCCGCGCGCCTGCCCCTCGCCCGTGATACTCGCAGGAATCTTCCACTCGACGTGAAGCTGATAATCCTGGAACGTCTTCTTCGTCTCGATGTTGCCCGAGTCCTTGGCCTTGTTCACGGTCAACACGCCATCCGCCACCGTCCATTTGGCGGGCGACTTATCTTTATTCGTCACCCACTCGTCCAGGTTCTTTCCATCGAACAACACGATCGCGTCCGAAGGCGGAGCGGAATTGGTCGCTCCCGGCGTCACCACCTTGGGCACTGGCTCATACACTTCGGTATCTTCGTGCCGCGCCGGCGCACCCTGTGGTGTGGATTGCCCCGGGGCGAGAGCGGAAACGGCCACGCCAACCAGAGCGGCGGACCGGATTGTTTTCATAAACGAATAGCGCATGATAATAGATCACCATACACGCAATCGCGTACATTGAGCGCTCCCTCACATGAACCCTGGCTCACCCACTCCCTTCTCCATCTGGCAGAACTTCTACGTTATCGTCGGCTCCTCCGCTGGAGCCCTCACCGGTGTGCAGTTCGTGGTGATTGCCTTGATTGCTCAGACCCGCGCACCGGGCAACATGCGTGACGTCCGCGCCTTCGGCACTCCCACTGTCGTTCACTTCTGCACCGCGCTCTTCATCTCGGCCCTTATGGTGGCCCCATGGCCCACGACGCTAAGCTTCGACATCTCTCTGGCAGTCTATGGAGTCGCCGGTATTGCTTACTCAATAAGGGTTCTCTGGCACGCTCGCAAGGCCACCTACAATCCGGATCTGGAAGACTGGATCTGGTACACCGCTCTTCCCTTGGTCGCGCACCTCGCCATCGCCGTTGCAGCCGGAATGCTCTGGTGGAACCGGCCCTGGTCCCTGTTCCTCATCGCCGCGGATACGCTGCTGTTCCTTCTCCTCGGCATCCGCAATGCATGGGACACCGTGACCTACATTGCCATTAAACACGGCAACCAACCCAGTCCCCGGGAAGAGAACGAACTCGATTGAGAGCGGAGTCTGCTGTGGCGCAACACCGGTCGCATCAAAAAACGCCCCCGTCACCGCCGTTCGAACATCTCTGCAACAACCGTCTGCCCGCACCAGCGCCGCCCGCACACCCTTCGGCGTCACCTGAATCGTGCGTTTCGCGCGCCCTCCACCCTGCGGAGCTGGCATCACCCATCCAGGTCTTAAAGAGACCATTGGTCCCCGGCCGGTCCCATCGTCGTATACATCGCCGAGTGTGTTATCGGTCGGTATCCAACATGTAGGCACTCACCTCTCGGCCGGTCATCGCATCCTCGGCATACGTAAAAGTGCCCTGCTCCTTTACCTCGCGAGCCGCCCGCGCCAGTGCTCCCAACGCCGCCCGAGCGAATGAACCACCGACACTGATCCGCTTAACGCCCACAGCTTCGAGTTCGCTGACGGTAAAGGTTTGTCCAACAAGCCCCATTACAACATTTACCGGGCGCTTAACTGCGCTGCAAACCGTTCGGATCGCCTCCAGGTCCGACAACCCCGGCGCATACAGCACATCCGCTCCGGCCTCTTCAAAGGCTTGGAGCCGCCGGATCGTATCCTCCAGGTCCGGTCGCCCATGCAGGTAATTCTCTGCGCGTGCGGTTAGAAAGAACTGCCGCCGGCGAGCCTCTTCTACTGCCGCGCGAACCCTTTCCACCGACAGCGAGACATCGAAGATCGGTTTTGACTCGTCTCCACTTGCGTCCTCGATCGAACCCCCCACCAGTCCAACTTCCGACGCCAGCGCAATGGTTTCCGCACATGCACCCGGATCAACTCCAAATCCATTCTGCAAATCAGCGGAAACAGGCAAATCGGTCGCCTCGACAATACCCCGCGCATTTTGCAAAACTGCTTCCCTCGATATCTCTGGCGCCGAATCAAGCCGGCCGGCGCTGAAAGCGAATCCGGCGCTCGTCGTGGCCAGAGCTTCGAAACCAAGCCCCGCCAGAATCCGCGCCGAACCAGCATCCCAGGGATTCGGAATCACGAAGGCGCCAGGCCGCTCATGCAGTTCTCGAAATCTCTGATACTTACTCGTCCGATCTGCCATGCTCCCCGTTCCTTTATAGAAAAAGCTCCATATAAACGTTCGCCCGCGCGTAAGGCGACGCCACCACACGCTCTGCTGGAAGCTCGCGAAACCCGACCGACTCATAAAGCCGAATTGCCGGACCCAGCTTTCGATTCGTCTCCAGGTAGAGCCGCGTAGCCCCTGACTCCCGCGCCGCCGCTACCGTCTGCTCCAGCAAATACCGCCCAATCCCCGCGCCCTGGCACGACTCCGCAACCGCCATCTTCACCACTTCAAACTCTCCCGTTCCAATCGCCACCAGCCCGCAGCAGCCTACAATCACTTCCTCCAGGACCGCAAAGAAAATCTGCCCGCCGCGATCCAGAATCTTACCCTGCGGATCGTTGAAAGACTCTTCGTCCTTCGACTCCAGCACAAAGTAGCGTCTGATCCACTCCTCATTCAGCCTTCGAAACGCCGCTTCGTCTCCCGGTCTGAACTGACGAACTAAAACCGCAACATTTGATTTCGTCACTGCCTGGCCGCTCCCTAACGTCAATCTACGGCAGCCTCGCTTCAGATGTCCAATAGCTGAAAGCTCGCTATCTATACGATGAAGCTATGAGTGATCAGATCGAACTACGCCACCTTCGATACTTCCTGGCCGTTGCCGACACGCTGCACTTCAGCCAGGCCGCCCAGCGCCTCGGAATCGCTCAGCCTCCACTGAGCCAGCAGATCAAACGTCTCGAACAGCTCCTCGGTCATCCGCTCTTCGATCGCACCACCCGGGGCGTGAGACTGACATTGGCCGGACAGCTACTCGCTGATCGCGCGCGAAGCACTCTCGAAAAAGTGCAGGACGATCTCGTCCAGGTCCGCAGGCTCGGCCGCGGTGAAGAAGGAACGCTGACAGTCGGTTTCGTCGGCTCCGTCATGTTCACCGGGCTTCCAGTCGTCATCGATCATTACCGCCGCCGCTTCCCCAAGGTCGAACTCCGCCTGCGGGAAATGAGCACGTCCATTCAAATTGCTGCCCTCCTCGACGGAACGCTCGATCTCGCCTTCCTCCGCGACGGCGATCCCACCAAGGGCCTCGAACTGAACACCCTGCTCAAAGAGCCTTTCGTCGCCATCCTGCCGAAATCTCACCCGCTCGCCCGCAAACAGCACATCCGGGTTCGCGATCTCCAGCACGAGCCCTTCGTCCTCTTCGCCCGCCGCATGGGCCCCCTCGCCTTCGATCGCACCATCGCCTGCTGCGAACGAAGCGGCTTCCGGCCCAACATCGTCCAGGATGCGCCGCAATGGCCCACTCTCGCACGCCTGGTCGCCGCGGGACTCGGCGTCTCGCTCGCCCCCGCCTGCCTCGCCAGCGTCTCCATTCCCGGAGCCGTCTACCGCAACGTGCGCAGCGCATCGCGAACCACCGTCGATCTCGGAGCCAAAATTGGATCTACAACCACCCTTGCCACCCACTTCATCGAAATGGCTCAACGCCACCTGGCCGACTTCTAACTCTGTGAATGGAATTGATCAACTCCGTTAGAGCGTCCCTTGTCTTACAATTACTTTGGCGCTTTCATTCAATTGAGACACCATAGAATGCGCCGCCCCACAAAGGCAGCAGTCTTCCCGAACGACATGCTCCCGCCAGGCGCCGACCCACTCGCCGTGTTCGCGCGCTCCAACCCGTTGTCTACCAGCAGGTCGCCATGTTTGGCCGAGCAATACCGCAGGCGCGAGCTCGTCCTGGTGGAGCGCGTCTACAGCCGATTGAAAGATGAGTTTGGAGCCCGTTCCATCGCTGTCCCCGGAGCCAGCAAAGTTATGGCTCATCTAATGTTTGGAGTGCTGGCTCTCACGCTGGATCAGTTACTGAAACTGCCGCCTAACCGCCTCACCGGCCGCTAAACAAAGTGCCGGTGTTGCTGTGTGTCGCAGCCTCGTAGCGGCGTGCCCGAATGGCTTTTCACGCGTTCCCCTCTTCGTTCTTTCCGCAGTTTTCACTCCGGCGTAAGCACACCCTGTGCCAACTTACCGCTTCTTTTCTTGCCTTTCGCGATTCGATCACAGATTTCAGTTAGCTCGGTTCGCGTTGGCTACTCAGCGACTTAGGAATCAGGTCCGCCTTTGGGCGTTCCTACGGCCGCTAGCGTGGGACCGCAAGCTATGCTTTCACCTAAAATCACTCTGACCGCAATTCTTGTGGCAGTCCTCACCTTATGCACCAGCTGCGGTAATCAGCCGGCGCATCCTAATCAGATCAATACTTTTGATGGCGCGTCATATGATTCACTGACCGTCGCTCACGCAGCGCTTGCTTCGCTGCGCTCACCCGTTTCAACTACTCAACGGCGATACATTACGCCGTTCAACCAGGCCGCAGGGACATACGCCACCGCCTACGCAGCCTATGTGGCTTACCGGGGCGCGCAGACCAACCAGGCCGGTCTGACGCTCGCAATCTCCGATCTCGCCGCCAGCATCGCATCCCTTGAGGGTTTCTTCCAGACTGATATGCGGGCTGCTCCGGCTGACATTGCGCGCGTGCAATCCCGGGCTGCGCACTTCCGCTCCACCGTCGGCCGGCACATCACTCTCTCAGACATATTGACCGAACTCGAGATTGGGGCTTCCATCGCCGCTACCATCCCGCTCACTCAACCCTATTCGACAATGGCCGAGATCGTCATCAAAATGGCGCAAGACTCTCTGAACGCCTTCGGAGCAAGCTCCGGTCAGCTTATTAAGCTCTCCGCAATCCTGCCGGTTGCTTCGATCCAATAAACCTGGACGACTACAATGGCGGCAGGATGGCCACGCGCTGTCATGCCGCCGATTCTCGATGAAACTACCTTCCTTCGCGTGCTTTGCCCTTCTGACCGCGTCGTTTTCCTCCCTCGCAGATCCGCGAGCCAGTTACTTTGACCCGGCCGGTTACTTCAAGGATCTCGATACTCAGATCAACGACGCCGTCGAGACCAATCTCATACCAGGCGCAGTCCTGATCGTTGGTCATGACGGACAAGTAGTGTATAGAAAAGCTTACGGATCCCGGGCGCTCACGCCATCGCGCGAGCCCATGACGGTCGACACGATCTTCGATCTTGCATCGCTCACCAAAGTGGTCGCGACTACACCCTGCATCATGCGGCTTTTCGAGAAGGGGCAACTCCGGCTGGACGATCCCGTCACCAGGTATTTGCCTGAATTTCAGGGCGGTAAGAGCGATATCACCATCAGGCTCCTGCTGACCCATTTCTCCGGCATGCCGCCGGATGTTGATCTCGTCCCCCGCTGGACGGGCTACGACACCGGTATCACAAAGGCTCTCAATGCAGTTCCCGTTGCTCCTCCCGGCGCCAGATTCATCTATAGCGACATCAACTTCCTGCTGCTCGGCGAGATTGTCAAACGAATATCGGGAAAGACTCTGGCGCAATTCGCACACGAAGAGATCTTCCTGCCACTCGGCATGAACGACACCCTGTTCCAGCCTCCCGCCTCGCTTTTTTCCCGTATTGCTCCCACTCAGATTGACCCCGATACCGGAAAACCACTCCGCGGCGTGGTTCACGACCCTACGTCGCGTTATATGGGTGGAATTGCCGGGCACGCCGGTTGCTTCGGAACCGCCGACGACCTTGCCAAATACGCGGAGATGCTGCTCGCTATGGGTACTCGCGAAGGTTTTGCGATGTTTCCTTCCGCTACGGTCAAGAAGTTCACCGAACCCGCCAGCCCGGCGGATCAGCCCATCCTCAGAGCTCTCGGTTGGGATATGGATTCGCCCTTCTCGAGCAATCGTGGCGAGCTGTTTCCCATCGGTTCCTACGGCCATACCGGGTACACCGGCACTGAAATGTGGATGGATCCGCTCTCCAAATCTTTCGTGATCCTCCTCACCAACGTCGTCCACCCGAACGGGGTCAAATCGTTGAGTTCTCTCCGTTCACGGGTCGGCACTATCGTCGCTGCAGCATTTGGAGTTACGGTGCCCGGTACTGTGTCACTCACCGGATACGTCGAAACCATCAGCGGCGCAGGTGTTCATCGTGTCATAAATCGGGACGTAGCGACCAGCACCGGTCTCGATATGCTCGAGGCCACAAACTTTGTTGAACTTCGGGGTAAGAAGGTCGGACTCATCACCAACCAGACGGGCATCGATCGGAAAGGGCGGCGGAATGTGGATGCCATGCTGGCGGCGGGCGTCAAAGTGGGGGCCCTTTTCTCCCCCGAGCATGGTCTCAGCGGCGCCCGCGATGAGAACGTCGGGAACTCCAGAGATCCGAAAACCGGGTTGCCTGTAATCAGTCTTTACCAGCCGGACAAGCGAAGACTTTCCGCCAGCCAGATCCGCAATTTCGATGCCATCGTCTTCGACATCCAGGATGTGGGAGCCCGCTTCTACACTTATTCCTGCACCATGCTTTACGCACTGGAAGAAGCTGGAAAAGCCAAGAAGTCCTTCTTTGTCCTGGACCGTCCAAACCCGATAACGGGAACGCACGTGGAAGGACCTGTGCTCGATTCCGGGCTGCAGTCCTTTGTGGGCTGCTACGACATGCCTCTACGCCATGGCCTGACGTTTGGCGAACTCGCCCACATGGCCAACTCTGAGCAGCACTGGGGCGCCGACCTGCATGTCGTCAAAATGGGAAACTGGCAACGCGGCGACTGGTTCGACTCGACTACTCTCGAGTGGGTCAATCCTTCTCCCAACATGCGCAGCTTGAATGCCGCGCTTCTGTACCCCGGAGTCGCGATGCTGGAATTCTCCACAAACCTCTCTGTGGGCCGTGGAACCGACTCGCCCTTTGAACAGATTGGGGCTAGCTGGATCAAAGGGCCGGTCCTCGCCCAATACCTCAACTCGCGACTAATCCCAGGAATTCGCGTCTATCCGGTTCGGTTCACACCAACCTCGTCAAACTTCAAGGGCGTAGAGATCGACGGCGTGCGTCTGGTCCTGACCGATCGGGAGTCGTTTGATAGCACCCGTCTTGGAATTGAGCTTGCCAGCGCTTTGCAGGCACTGTTCCCGCGCAACCTGGACCTGGATCAATGTGCGAACTTGATCGGGAACCGGGAGGTCGTGGAGTTTCTAAAGACTGGACGAGACCCGAGTTTCATTTGGAGCAAGATGCAGCAGCAAGCCATGGATTTTGCCGAGAGGCGAAAACCCTTTCTGCTGTATTGACATTCTGCTCTATTGAGACCCGCACCATTGAACTGCATCCAAGTGAGAGCTTCACCCGAGCTTGATGAAGCCAGCTAGTTCTCGGCCATCGCCGCGTGCTTGGTCTTACTGCCAGGCGGACGGCCTCGGCGCTTCGGCTCTACCGAATGCAAAACGCTTTCATCCTCGGCGCCAGCCGCTGAGACGACTGCCGTTGCTTCCTTCAGCCAGGAAGGCGGACGCCCCCTACGCCGGCCGCGGCCGCGCGCTAGCCGTTCCAACGTAAGAATGGCCTCTTCAATCTGCTCACGCTCTAGCCTGAGTTCGGCGAGCATCTTATCTACATCCAAAATAGGGCCCTCCCGCCACCAACGAAGTGATGGACTAAACAACGTACTCTGTTGCTGAATTGGAAATCTGTCGCGACACACGAAGTTTAATTTGTTTTGCGGCGTTAATTCAACGCTACCTGGGTTCACGGGTTCTATTAGTACCAGCAATTCACGCTAAAACGACGCAATTAGTTTACCGCCGTACACGCTATCTCAACGATTGCGAGTTTTCCATTGGAAATAGAACGGAACACCCAGAATCATCAGTCCCAATCCCATGATCGATTCGCGAGGCCGCATCTCAAATGAATTTACGAGTAGCACCAGAGCAACGAGCACGAAAAGTACTGGCACAAGAGGGTACGCGAGAACCCGGTACGGCCTGGTCATGTCCGGTCTTTTCCGACGCAGCACGAACACGGATATCGCCGTCAGCAGGTATAGAATCCAGCTTCCGAAAATCACGAAATTGTACAGATCGTCGTACCAGCCGCTCAGCACAACAATGCAGGACCACAGACAAAGCATGATAATGGCGTTCCCCGGGGTCCGATACACGGGGTGAACCACTGACGCCGCTTTAAAGAACAGCTTGTCCCGGGCAATCGCGTACGGAACTCTCGAACCGGATAAAATCGATCCATTGAGAGCGGCAAAGATGGAGATCAGAACGGCGATCGTCACTGCCTTCCCGGCAACCGGGCCGTAAATATTCGCCATTACATCCGTTGCGAGACGCCGGCTCCCGGCTACTTGTTCCGGCCCCAGAACATAGAAATACGCAATATTGATCAGCAGGTAAGTAACGACAACGCCAAGCAATCCGAAGATCAGGGCGCGAGGCAAATTCCTTTGCGGATTCTGGATCTCTGACGACACCATACTGACGTTGTTCCAACCGTCATAGGCCCATAAAGCGCTCACCATGGCAAGGAAGAAGCCGCTGACTCCGCCAACTGCGGGAATAGACAGCCTGAAATGGGAATAGTCACCTTGGCCGCTGGTTAGCCCCACCACGATGATGGCGGCAATAAGAACCATCTTGACGACCGTCACGACCACCTGTACTTCGCCCCCGGCCTTCACCCCGACGTAATTGATCCCGCCGAGCACCAGTATCAGCACGATTGCGATTAGTTGCCCATAATGAATCTCGAGCAAACTCCCGCCGGGTCCGATATGCAGGGGGATTACCAGGAGCGTAGCGCCAAGAACCGGATAAAAAAGCGTTAAGTATGTGTAAAATCCCGCCGCCAGCGTCGCAATTGATCCGCTTTTCGCAACCCAAAACTGTGTCCATCCGTACAAATAGCCCCAAAATGGACCGTAAGCTGCACGCAAGTAGACGTATTCGCCACCCGCTTCCGGCATAGCCGCCGCCAGCTCCGCATACGTCAAGGCGCCGAAAAGACTGAGCAGCCCACCCACAATCCAGACCGCAAACAAAGCGCGGACCGACCCCACGTACTGAATCATCCGGGAAGGCACCAGGAAGACGCCGCTGCCGATCACCGTTCCGACCACAATTGACACGGCGCTCCACTGCCCTAGAGCGCGTTGCAGGGACGGCCCCGCATAGGAGCTTGGAATGTCTTTAACTGGCGGATCGATTGGATTCATTTTCATTGACCAGGAAGCTTGCGAGATATCCAACCGCAAACGTAGCGGAAGAGCCAAGAAGCAGATACCAGGTGTACGCCACTCGCGTCCGAAGGACAAGCGTGACCGCAAACCCTGCCGCCATGCCGATAATGGCGGACCACTGGCCGGGCCGGCGGGTCAGCACACCTAACAGAAAAACGCCCAGCAGCGCGCCATACAAGACGGAGGCGATGGAAAGCCCGGCTTCCATGACGCTTCCCCAGTGCCGCGCCACCAGACCGACGCCGAACAGCACCAGGGCCCAAACCACAGTGCTGTAGCGCGCCAGCTTGAGATAAAACGCTTCCGGATGTCCCGAACGAAGCGGTTTCAGGAAATCCATCACGCTCGTTGACGCCAGAGCGTTGAGAGCTGCGCTCAGATTGGACATCGACGCAGCGAGAATGGCCGCGATCAGCAGACCGGATAATCCGTGAGGCAGGTGATTCCAGAGGAACTCCGGATAGATCCTGTCAAGAGTCGCCGGCCGCACTGCGCCGATGTCCTGGAAATGCACGTAGAGCAAAACGCCAATCGTAAGAAACAGCGAGAATTGGAAGAAGATAACTACCCAGCTGGAAAATAAGGCAAGCCGGCTGTCCCGCTCGCTTTTCGCTGACAGAAGCCGTTGCACCAGCAGTTGCTCGGTACCATGGCTCGCCATGGTCAGAAAACAGCCTCCCAATAATCCGCCCCAGAAACTATAAGTACGGCGGAAAAACGCCGGCGTCATCGAAGCCTGAAAATCGAACAGCTGAAACTTGTGCGTCAGGCCGGCAACAGCCACAACGTGTGGCCAGCCTCCGGGAATCATATGCAGAATCGCGAAAAAACTGATCAGCGCACCAACTATGTAAAGCGCCATCTGGGCCACATCGGTCCAGATAACGGCCGTCATCCCCCCTTCGAACGTGTAGAACAGGGTGAGACACACGATCATCGCGATGGAAATCAGTTCCCCGGTCTGGAGAACGATCGAAATGACAATGGAAACCGCGAAAACGCGAACCCCTTCGGCCAGCGAGCGCAAAATCAGGAAAGTTCCCGCCGTAAAGCGCCGCACGCGTGGCCCGAAACGCCGCTGCATCAACTCATAAGCAGTGAACATCTCTCCGCGGAAGTAGCGCGGCAGGAAGATCACAGAGATCACAATTCGCCCCAGCAGATACCCGAAGATCAGCTGCAGAAACGTGAAGTTTCCAGCAAACGCGATGGCCGGGGTACCGATGACCGTAAGCGTACTGGTTTCCGCCGAGACGATCGAGAATGCGATCGCCCACCAGGGCGCGCCACGCCCGCCCAGAAAGTAGTCCTTGAGCGTTTTCTGTTTGTCTTTGAACCGGGCGCCGAACCAGGTGATCAGAATCAGATATCCGGCGATGACCGCCAGGTCCGTCAGGCGCATGAACCGTGGATAATAGCATGGCGCTCACAAGTTTTTCCCGTACCAGTTGCCGCTTCTGTCCGTCGCTACAATGACGCTCAAGGAACAAGTTGGAGTAGTTCCGCATCTAATGCGATAGATTGGTTGCGGATTGCAAACTCGGTTCGTTATACTCCGGCTTAATTCGAGGAAACTGGAAGGCCTGACGTTCAGCGATAACGTTCGGTAGGCTGTTAACTGCGGACAGTTCGTATACCAAAAAGTTTGGACTTGGAATTCCCCTTAGGGAGGTTGTCGTGGAGTTTTGTTTCTTAAGAGCGCAAAGGAAGTCGCTAATGACGACGAGCGCGGCCTTAGCTATTTTGTTATCCGGCCCGGCGAGTCTGCCGCTTGCCGCCGCGCAGGCCGCCCCTGCACAGCCCCCAGCCGCGGGTGCGCCAGCCGCGCCGCAGAAGAACTATAAGGATCGCGGCGAGTATGACCTGTACAACCAGGCTGTCCAGCAGGCCAAAGATCCCAAGGCACAGTTGCAGACTCTGCAAACATGGCAGGACAAGTATCCGGAGACTGATTTTAAAACAGAGCGGTTGCAGCTCTTCATCAGTGCGCTCCGCCAGCTTGCCGGGTCAGATCCTGCCGCCGCGAAACAGTTGATCGACAAGGCGGACGCCCTGCTTAAGATCGACCCAAAGAACTTTCAGGCGAATTACTTTATCACCTTGTGGGGTCCGAGAACCGGTGGCGCCAGCGCCCCGCCCGACCTGCTGACTCAGGTAGACACCGCCGCTCACGCAGTGCTGGACAATCTTCCGCCGAAGCCGGCCAATATGTCGGACTCCGATTGGGATTCGGCTAAGGGTAAGATCCAGGCCGTCGCTCATAACGCGCTGGCTTGGGAGGACGTCCAGAAAAAGGACAATCCGGCAGCTGAGGGCGAATACAAGGCCAGTCTGCAAGCCGATCCTACTCAGGCCAATGTCTCCGCCGGCTACGCCAAGATGTTGATCGACGATAAGGATGACGCCAAGATTCCGCCAGCCTTATTCGAGTACGCCAGAGCCTCCCAGTACGACGGGCCAGGCGCTCTTCCAGCCGACCAGCGGCAGAAGCTCATGGACTATATCAAGACCCAGTACACAAATTTCCATGGCGGCCCGGATGGTCTTGACCAGATGATGGCCCAGGCAAAGACGACCCCGCTTCCTCCGGACGGTTTTAGCATCCCGAATGCGAACAAGTTGGCGCAGGATCAGGCCGACAAATTGAACACCCGCATCGCAAGCGATCCGCAGTTCAAGCTCTGGTATGCCATTAAGCAGAATCTGCAGGACAAAGGGGACTCCTTCTTCAACAGCGATGTGAAGGATGTTGAAATCCCCGGTGGAGCGGAAGGCGTTAAGACCTTCTCCGGAACGGTGATTTCTCTCGACCCGGCGGATCGACCGACTAAGGTTGTTCTCGGCGTTGAGGATCCAGCCAAACCAGATGCCACCCTCGAGTTTTCTCAGCCGCTACCGGCCGATGCACTAACCACCGTGAAGGTTGGCCAAAAGATTGATTTCTCCGGAATTGCTGACGTGTTCGCTAAGGACCCTTACATGCTGACCTTTAAGGACCCAACTATTCCCGGTGTCAAGACCACGACACCGGCACGCACCGGCCGCAAGCGCCGTTAAAGAGCTGTTTGAAACACTTAGGGCCCTGTGAATCCAGCGTTCACGGGGCCCTTTTTCGTTTGTAACCGAGTGAACGAAAACATTTCCCTCCTTTTTGTTTGCGAATTGCTATAACTGAAAGAAGCACCCGGAGCCACCTATCCTCAAGATCTGCATATTGGCCAGTAGCAGCGCGGGAAATTCGGCGTTCATAACCACTGGGCGGACGCGTATCCTGGTCGACGCAGGTCTGAGCGCCCGCGAAGCCAGGAAGCGCTTGGCTTCGATCGGTGAAAACATCGCTGCTTTGGATGCGATCCTGGTCACTCACGAGCATTGCGATCACGTCAGCGGCCTGCTTGCCATCAGCCGCAGCGCAGGAAGAACGATTCCGGTGTACCTGACTCACGGCAGTGCAGAGTGCATCGATTGGGGCGAAAAGCCGCCGCAGGTCGAGCGCTTCCAGGCCGGCTGCAGTTTCACGGTGGGAGATTTCGACGTCGCCAGCTTCACCATTCCTCACGACGCGGCTGATCCGGTCGGGTATACGGTCTCCGCGCACGGAGTGAAGGTTGCCATTGCCACCGACTTAGGCTACGTGACCGACTCGCTGCGAGTTCATCTCCGCGGCACTGACGTCATTCTGCTTGAATCGAACCACGATCTGGAAATGCTGC
>CBAAAA010000029.1:0-7209 GCA_964658695.1 uncultured Solirubrobacteraceae bacterium
AGATCGCGGCCTCATTGAAGCCAAAAAACACCAGTCGCAGGCCGCATCGGACTCGTCCAAAGCATCAATGCAGAGCAGGCGAGAGCCTTCTATGGCGCTTTTTCGGACGATACAATGGAACTGAGTCCGCCCGTTGATCCCCAGGAGAAGCCCGCTACTTGCCATTGCTCCCCACACTTGTTTTTCCTTCGATAAACCGGAGAGAGATGCTGCACGAGTCGGTTCTTTCCGCCGTCGACCAATCGGTGCGGGGACGCATCATCATCAGCGTCCCGGATGAGACACACGTCTTGCCTGAGACGCTGGCATTACCCGGGGTGGAGTTATTGATTGCGCCGATCGGGTCCTGCGCTCAACGAAACGCGGCATTCGGACGAGTCAGTGACAGAAGCGGAGTCGTTTTTTTCTTCGATGATGACGTTGAGATTGAAGCGCATTACGTACAGAACATGTTGCGCCTCTTCGAACAGCATCCGGCGGTCAGTCTCGCGAGCGGCGTAAATGTTGGGCTGGGCGCGGCGCCGGGATCCCTTACAAGACTTGTTGCCAAGGATCTAATTAAGGCCAGGTCTGCAGGCCCGCAACGCTCAGGTTTCAGACTGGCTCGGACTGCGATGGGTTCAAGGCTGGCCGTTCGGGCTTCACTGCTGGATTCGGTTCAGTTCGATGAACGTCTTCCGCTGTACGGATATCTGGAAGACTACGACTTTTCTCTTCAGTGCAGGAAGTTCGGTGAGGTTGTCGTCAATGACGAATGTTTCATGGTGCACATCGAGACCTCCGTCGGCCGGGTCGGTACGCGGCGCAGAGGCTATTCTGAAGTCGTCAATCCGATTTATATTTACAGCAAGAAAACAGGTGCTGAGGTGGGTCGCACTTTGGCGGGCGCCCTCAAAAAAACGTTGCAGAATTCTCTGCGATGCGCGAACCCAAATGACCGGCAGCAATTCGTGGGAAATCTCATCGGCTGGAGTCGCGTAATTACCGGCAGGATCGACCCGGGTTATATGCTCAAACTCTGAAGCACACTGCAAACCTGGCAATAGCGCCGCCGGTCGAACTGCGAAGGGAACTGCGTCTTCGCGATCTTGTTCTCTTTAACGTTTGCGCAATCGCCAGCTTGCGATGGATTGCCTCAGCCGCGCATGCCGGTTCTGGTTCGCTGCTGCTTTGGGTGCTCGCCGCCGTCTTCTTCTTTATTCCTTCAGCCGTTGTTGTCGCGCAATTATCAGCCAGGTTCCCCGAGGAAGGTGGATTTTATGTCTGGACGAAGCGCGCATTCGGCGACGGGCACGCCTTCGTTTGCTCCTGGTTTTACTTTGTCTCGAACGTACTCTATTTACCCTCGCTGGTGCTGGCGGGAGTGGCGATGGCGTCGTTTGCTTTCGGTTCTACGGGACAAGGATTCGCGGAAGACCGGGCCTTTGTGTTGCCCGTCACTCTGATTGTTCTCTGGATCGCGTTTCTCGCTAACTTTCTGGGCTTGCGTGTCGCGAAGTGGATTTCGGCGTGCGGCGGCATCGCACTGTTCGGCACTGTTTTGATGTTGCTGATTGTTGCAGTATGCGTGGCCGCGCGCAGAGGTTCGGCAACACACTTTGCGCCTCTCCCGTCGCCGCATTTTGAGACCTTAAACTTCTGGTCCCAGATAGCCTTCGCGTTCGTGGGACTGGAACTCGCGCCCATAATGAGCGGTGAGATCGAGAACCCGGCGGAGACTGTGAGGCTGGCCGCAATTCTCAGCGGGGTGGGATGCGCTCTGTTCTATGTCAGCGGAACCTCGGCGATGCTCGTGCTTTTGCACCCGGCCGACATCAGTCCGATGACGGGGCTGGCCCAAGCCGGAGCGAAAGCGGCCGCAATGCTGAATGTACCCTGGCTGCAGGCAGCGTTCTGCGTGCTGATCAGCCTGGCGTTCGCCGGGCAACTGGATGCCTGGATTGCGGGAAATACCCGCTTACCGTACGCGATCGGTCTGGACCGATATCTGCCTGCGGCCTTTGCGCGCCTCCACAGACGCTGGCATACGCCTTATGTTTCGCTGGCGGTGCAATGGGCTGCCGCCACACTCTTTTTGTTGATGGCTCAACTGGGCGAGAGCCTCCGCTCAGGTTACGATCTGCTGGTCGATATGACGGTGATCTCAACGTTCATTCCGTTCCTGTATATCTTCGGCGCAGGTCTTCGATTTGCGAGCAAACCGGCGTCCATCTCCGGGCTGGTTGTCACGATCATCGGGATTGCGCTGGCCGTTGTTCCGCCTGGAGACACAGCCTCCCCGGTGAACTTTGAAGTCAAAGTGATAGGCGGGTCTGGTGTGTTGTTCCTGGTGGGTTACATGCTCTTCAGGCGATGCAAGCAGAGGCGTGAGTAGACGCGGCCCGGATTTGCCCCAGAGCAAACAGAGGACGAACGCGTCTCCGATCATATGAATACTTACCGATAAACAGTCGAGCCATTCACTTAATTACTTTTGACGAAGGGTTTAGACACACCCCCGTGCGAATGGTTCGATTTGTGATAGTCTGCTGTAGTTTAGCTGACGGAGGGTTCTATGTGGCAACCTTCATGGGTTGACAGATGCGGTGCTCTGGTAGGTCGCACCGCTCTGGTGTCGTCTCTCTATCTCTGCCTGTCCATTCCTGGACTAGCCCAAAACACAAACTCTGGTGATATTCGAGGGTCGGTCAGCGATTCTTCGGGCGCGGTCGTTCCCGGCGCCAAAGTAACAGTTCTCAACACCGACACGGGCGTTATAAGAGAGCTGTTCACGAACGATGCGGGGCTGTATGACACTGCTTCGATCCTTCCAGGGAAATATCAGATCACTTTTTCGAAGGAAGGATTCGGCGCTGAGATACGTCAGGGCATCACGCTCGAAGTGGGAGTGATGCAGGTAGATGCGCAGTTGAAGGTAGGGGCTTCCACACAGACGGTTGAGGTTTCCGGGCAAGCGACCCTGCTGCAAACAGAGACCGGCGAACAGAGCACCACTTTGCAGCGTGAGACCATATCGGAGCTTCCCAATGTCGGCCAGGACTGGGCTAATTTCACGAAGGTTCTTCCCGGCGTCTCCGGCTCAGGAACCTCCGTAGCGGTTAACGGGAACATGCCGTATAACAGCAATTTTCTGTCCGACGGCGGCTCTATAACGTATCCGCAGAGTTCGAACGTCGACACTGGGATCTTCGAGACGGTGGCCGAGGTTCAAATCAATACTTCCAGCTTCGACGCGCAATACGGCATCGGAGGCAGTGTATTCAACCAGATCAGCAAGAGCGGAACTAACAAGTTTCATGGAGCCGCTTATGAGTACCTGCAGAATAACTTCTTCAACGCCAGGGATTTTTTTTCTCCGACGGTTCCGAACCTTCGGTATAACAACTTCGGCGGCTCGGTAGGAGGTCCGATCCTCAAGAATCGGATGTTCTTCTATTACAACGTTGACCGTCTGCTCAACAGCTCGACAACTTACCCGTATTACACCTATCCGACCTCCGCGATGAGAAGCGGTAATTTCTCCAGCGCGGAGTTCCCAGCTATCTACAACCCGGCCACTCTGGCAACAGTCAACGGCCAGCAGATCCGTCAACCCTTTCCAGGGAATCAGATTCCGGCTAGCGGCATAGATCCGCTTGCGGCAAAGGTGCAGGCCTCTTTCCCCTCTCCGAATCTGCCCGGAACCACTAACAACTGGCTACAAGGACTGACCGGCAGCGATCCGGTAAACAGAATGTTCGGACGCCTGGACTACAACATCTCGGATAAGCACCGTCTGACTTTTTCTATAAAAGAGATGGATGAACCGGACTTCGCACCTAGTCCGGATTGTCCACTCGACTGCCAACACTACGACGTGGACGGCTATCAAGCGCAAATTTCCGAGGTGTGGACAATCAGCTCAAGCACGGTAAACGAATTTCGGTTTGCATTTCTGAGACAAGGCAATTTCTTCCCCGCTCCGACGCTCGGGGCCGGCACGCCGAGCAAACTCGGCTGGCAGTATGCCCTGGCCGACGTGTTTCCGTCCATCACCATTGGTGGACCAGTAGGCGCCACCAGCCTGATGACGAGCGGAGATTCCGTCAACGCGACGCTAGTCGAGAACACCTTCGAGCCGTCAGACGTGCTGACGATGATCAAAGGCAAACATGTTTTAAAGTTTGGCGGCGAGTTACTTGACGAACAGGACAACTCGACGGTTTGGGGCAATGTCCAGTCGGGCCAATTCACGTTTAGCGGCGTTTTTACCCAAAAGAGTCCATTTAGTACAAGTTCGGGGCTGGGCTATGCGGACTTCCTTCTAGGCCAGGTGGCATCCTGGCAAGCGACTAACTCTCCTGAAGTGGGGGTTCGCTCTAAGTCGCCCCAATTGTTCGTGCAGGACGATTATAAAGTTACTCCCAAACTGACGTTAAACCTTGGACTCCGATATCAGATCCAAACGGGATGGAGCGAGGTGGCCAGCCGCTTGGGTTCGTTCGACCCGACTGTCTCCAACTCCTTGACGGGAACTAATGGCGCAATGTGGTTTGCGGGCCAGAACGGAAGAACGGCGCTTCAGAAATCCATCTACGATACCTTTCTGCCGAGACTCGGGTTTGCCTGGTCGCCGTTCGACAAGTGGGCCATCCGGGGCGGTTTTGGCATGTACACTTATCTTTGGAGCGTCGATAACTATGGAGAGAACGCGTTAGGCTTTGGTAGCGGCGGGACGGGTTCGCTGGCGAACTCTGATCAACTCGAGCCGGTGTTTCAGTTTTCGTCGCCCGATCCCCCGCTGAATTACGTTGCGAGTTCAAAAAGTCCGACTGCGTACAATGGCCATGCGGTGAATTACTACCCGTATAACACACCTCTCTCGCGTAGTTATCAATGGTCGCTCAGCCTGCAAAGCCAGTTACAAGAAGGATTGGTGGCGGAAGCGGCTTATGTCGGGAATCACGGAACGGGTTTGTCGTTTCCAGTCGATTCAAACCAAGTGCCGGAGAACTTACTGGGACCGGGGAATGCACAGGTCAATCGTCCCTATCCGCAGTATCTTGGGATCAATGGCAATACTTACAATGCAATCTCGAACTATAACTCGATGCAGCTCTCATTGAGGAAGCGTTTTAACCGCGGTTTCTCCTTCGATATCAATTACACCTGGTCAAAGTTTCTCGACGATCAAGACTCCTCCGGCTGGGGACGAATCGCCGGAAGTCCCATCTACCAGAACGCCTATTTGACCGGGGTCAATTATGGCTACTCCGAATACGATGTGCCTCACATGTTCAAAGGCGCTGTGGTTTATCAGTTACCGTTTGGAAAAGGGAAATCGATGCTGAACCGGAGTGGAGTTGTGGACGCGCTGCTGGGCGGATGGCAGGCAACCGGGATTTTCACGATTGACTCGGGAACGCCATTCACGCCAGTGATGGGAACGGCAAATCTTAGCGGCGCGGCCCCGAACAGCAGTTTGTATCTTGCGGGATTTTCGGCGGCCGAAAGCTGGTATCCGAATGTTGTCGGAAATCCAAGCTTGCCGAATCCAACGATTGGTCAATGGTTTAATACCGCTGCCTTCGCAGAGCCGGCCCCTTTCACATTCGGCAACTCCGGGCGGAACATTCTGCGAGGACCTGGCCTGCGCGATCTGGACTTCTCATTTGGGAAAAACTTCGCCATACCGATTCTGGGCGAGGCGGCGCGCCTGCAAATTCGGTTCGACGCCACAAACATTTTCAACCATCCGAATTTCGCCAACCCGAATGCGAGCATAGATACGCCGCAGGCAGGGACCATCACGTCCACGCTTACGGGTCTAGGCAGAGTGCTTCAACTCGGCGCCCGGTTTTCATTTTGAAAGGTCGGGGAAGGGCGGTCCCTCCGAGGTATGCCGGTTCGAGAACCTGCGCAGCCTTGAAGGCATATGCCACAACGAGCTTTGCGGCTAAGCAATTCGTCCGACGTCCGACGAATAGATTTTTCCTTTGTGACTAGGACAGGCCACTAGATGGTTTCTGTACCCAAGGAGTGCTACTGATTCAAGAAAAGTGTTACGCTAGCTCCTGTCGGCACAGAGACGTATGAGCTCCCTCAGTCGCATCGGCATAGCAGTCGATTCAGATCTTCTGACACGATTTGACAACTTCATTGCAAAGCAGGGTTATACCAACCGTTCCGAGGCATTCCGGGATCTAATCCGCGATCGTCTCGTCACGGCCGTTGTTGACAACCCTCAAGCGCCGGTTGTCGGTACAGTGACCTTGATTTACGACCACCATTCCAGACTTCTTCCGGAAAAATTGATGGACTTGCAACATGATCATCACGATCTGATTGTCTGCGCCACGCATGCCCATCTCGATCACGATAGCTGCCTTGAAGTCCTCATTCTGAAAGGTGATTCCAGGCGCGTGCAAAAGCTGGCCGACATGTTGATCGGAACCAAAGGCGTGCAGCATGGACGATTGGTGATGAGCAGCCCCAAGCCCGGCCTTTCCAAGTCTGCTTAATTAATAGCGAAATCACCTGCGGGAGTAGTACATCTATGAGTAGCACGAAAAAGAGAACCGTATGACCAGCTTGCTTTTCGCTGGAACGCTGCGGCTGCCGCCCTGCGTAGGTCTGTCGTACACGTACAATTTCGGTCCTGGAAGGACACCCTGACGTCACAGCGATGAAGAGTAGAGTTCTTGCGATTTATGTCTTTCTTGCCGCGTTCAACATCATTGCGTGGACAGCTACTGCATTGGCGTTCCGGAACTTCCCGGCTTTATTGGGAACAGCTTTGCTCGCTTACAGCCTGGGTCTGCGACATGCTGTAGATGCCGATCACATAGCGGCTATTGACAACGTTACAAGAAAGTTGATGCAGGAAAACCAAAGGCCCATCGGCGTGGGACTCATGTTTTCGCTGGGGCACTCCACCATCGTCGTCATTGGCTCCATTCTGATCGCCTCGGCGGCGTCGATGCTCCGCACTCATTTTGAAGGGTTCAAAGAAGTCGGCGGCCTGATCGGCACTCTGGTTTCGACGTTGTTTCTTTTTCTGATTGCTTTCATAAATCTGTTTGTTCTGCGTTCCGTTTACGCCACGTTCAAGGCCGTCCGTGCGGGTGAGCCATACAAAGAAGAAGATCTTGACCTGCTCCTCTCCGGCCGAGGCATTCTGTCCCGGCTCCTCCGGCCGCTGTTCCATCTGATCGGGAACAGCTGGCACAT
>CBAAAA010000029.1:7219-18891 GCA_964658695.1 uncultured Solirubrobacteraceae bacterium
ATCTGCGTGCAGCAGCCAATGCCTGGCGGCGACAAGACCTTGATCTGCTGCTCTCTGGACGAGGCATTCTGTCGAGGCTGCTCCGGCCGCTGTTCAGTCTGATCAGGAGCAGCTGGCACATGTACCCGCTAGGCCTTTTGTTCGGTCTCGGCTTCGACACCGCAACGGAGGTGGGACTACTGGGCATTGCGGCAACCGAAGCGTCAAAGGGTTTGCCGTTCTGGTATGTGCTGCTCTTTCCAACACTGTTTGCCGCCGGCATGTCTCTCATCGACACGACAGACAACATCCTGATGGTCGGTGCTTACGGCTGGGCGTTTCAGAAACCGATCAGGAAGCTCTATTACAATCTGACAATCACGAGCGTTTCCGTTGCTATCGCTTTCTGCGTAGGCAGCGTAGAAGCTCTCGGTGTGGCGGCCGGACAGTTCCGGCTGAAAGGTGAATTCTGGGAGGCAGTCCAACACCTAAACCAGAATTTCGGGATCATCGGATTCTTAATCATCGCGCTATTTCTGGTCAGCTGGATGGTTTCGATTCTGATTTACCGCATCAAACGACTGGATGAAATTCAAGTTACAGAACACGTTTAGTAGTGATGTCGATTACTCTTCATCGATTTCGCTGCTGAAGTTGGAAACGACATCCACTAAACATTTGAGCAGGTCACATCTGCTCGCCGTGACAGTGCTGGCAAAACTGATCCCCGGGTCATACTAAGTCGAGAATGACTGGAGCGAATATCCACCAGTAAGCCACTAAGACTGTGTGGTGATAGCTTTGAGTTCGTTTGACAAGAGCGTTCAAAACGGGCGCGGTGGCGAACCTTTTCCGAGCAGCGCGCAACAGGTGACCAGCGACTATGAGGCGGTCAGACTGGCACACCAGATGTAGCCGCGAATTTATGTCGCACACGAGACTCTATCTGCCATTCCTGCTGATGGCGGCATCTTCATTGTCACTGGTCGCTGAGTCCCCGGCCGCCCAGCCTCTGACCTCAGTTCAACAGATTCGGGGGCTTACGCCCGAGCAGGCCCAACGTGGTCTCCCCATTCATGTTCGCGGCATCGCCACCGCTCTATCCGGTTGGAAAAACTCATTCTTTTTCAAGGACAAGACCGGGAGCATTTCCGTGAATCGCGACGAGCGGGACATCAAGATCCGCTCGGGGGACCTGGTTGACATAGAGGGTGTCACTGACCCCGGTCTCTTTGCACCAACTATCGTCGCCAAACACACTAAAGTGATCGGCTCGGCCAGCCTGCCCTACGCTCCCTTAGTAGCGTTCTCGCGGTTGCAAGGGGGCAGCGAGGATAGTCAATGGGTTGCCGTTCGGGGCATGGTTCGCTCTGTAGACATCGTGAAAATGTGGGAGCATACCGTTGCGTCCCTGCTGGTGGACACCGGCAATGGTCAGGTCAGGGGTCTGGTATCGGAGTACTCCAAGGATCCGCACTCCCTCTTGGATGCTGTCATAGAAATGCGTGGAGCTTGCGGCACTGCCTTTAATGATCGGCGGCAATTCGTGAGCGTCAGCCTTTTCGTTCCGTCCTTTGAATCAATCACGGTGATAGTGCCGGGAAACCCGGATCCTTTCCAATCGCCTTTGCGCCCCCTTGATTCCCTCCTCAACTTCGCTACTGATGACACTCCTCGTCGCATCAAGGTTCGCGGCGCCGTAACATATCAATCGCCCGGTCAAAAGCTCTACATTCAGGACAATGGGCGCGGCTTGCTTGTCAATACCGCGTCAAAAACTGCGCTCCCGTTCGGTTCTGTGGTCGAGGCGGCTGGCTTTGCGGCCAACGGCGCATACTCCCCTTTGCTGGACAACGCCATCATTCGTGTTGTCGGACACGACACGCCTGTCGCTCCGCTCGCGTTGGAGCCGAAGAACGTGATTCGGGGAAATAACTTCGGGTCTACAGTGCCCACTGACGGCGCACTTGTACGGCTTCGCGCACGTTTGGTAGAAGCGACTGAAAACGGCAATGAAAACATTCTGCTTCTGCACGAGGGAGACGTGGTCTTCAACTCCGTGCTGGAAAAGCATCGCTCGGCGGTGATGCCTAAATATGCAATTGGGTCGGTTTTGCGGATCACAGGGATCTGTGAGGCGCATACCAGAGACGGCGGCGTGCCTAATTCATTTCGGATTTTGACGCGCTCCCCAGCCGACATCGTCGTGTTGTCGGGACCCTCCTGGTGGACACCGAAGCATGCTATCACCTTGCTCACTGGCGCCCTAGCTCTGGCTCTGGGCGTTTCTTTCTGGGTGGTGGTACTGCGCAGTCGCGTCGAGCGGCAAACCCAGATTATACGGGGCCAGCTGAAGAGCTCGGCGGAGTTGAAAGAAATTGCCGAGGCTGCCAACCGTGCCAAGGGCGATTTTCTCGCCAATATGAGCCACGAAATACGCACTCCCATGAACGGGATCATCGGCATGACGGAGCTGACACTGGAGACTGATCTCACGCAGGAGCAGCGGGAGTTTCAGGTCATGGTGAAGAGCTCGGCGGAATCTCTCCTTTCATTAATCAACGATATTTTAGATTTTTCGAAGATCGAAGCTGGAAAACTGGACTTAGAAGCAACGGATTTTATGCTGCGCGATACCTTGGATGACACTGTCAAAGCCCTTGGTTTGCGTGCTCAGGCAAAGGGACTCGAGCTTGCATGCGAAATTCCGCCCGATGTGCCAGAGGGCCTGAAGGGCGATCCCACCCGCCTTCGTCAGATTGTGATGAACCTTGTCGGCAACGCCTTAAAGTTCACGGACGCCGGTGAGATCGTCGTGAAAGTCAAGATCGAGGAGGAGAAAAACAATGAAGCAATGCTGCATTTTGCCGTCAGGGATACGGGAGTCGGCATTCCATTAGAGAAGCAGCAGGTCATCTTCGAGGCCTTTACGCAGGCAGACAGTTCGACGACGCGGCAATATGGCGGCACGGGTTTGGGTCTGTCGATTTCCTCTCGACTCGTGAGAATGATGGGTGGAAGAATCTGGGTTGAGAGCGAGATGGGCCACGGCAGCACTTTTCACTTCACGGCGCGATTCGGGATGCAGAAGAGTTCATCCAGAAGATATGAGCCCGTTGGGGTCGGATCGTTGCGAGGCTTGGAGGTGTTGATTGTCGATGACAATGCCACCAACTGCCGAATCCTTCAGGAAATGGCGCTGAGCTGGCAGATGAAGCCAACAATCGCCGACCGGGGAGCCGAAGCGCTCACACTCATTGAGCAGGCTGATACCCGAGGAACTCCCTTCCGTGTGATTCTGCTGGATTCTCAGATGCCGGGTATGGACGGATTCAGCGTTGCCGAAAAAGTGAAGCTGTACACGCAGCCAGATAAACCTGCTCTGATAATGTTGACCTCCGCGGCTCTGCGAGGAGACGCCGCGCGCTGTCGCAACTTGGGTATCGAAGCCTATCTGACGAAACCGATAAGGCGGTCGGATCTTCTTCAGGCCATCAGGACGGTACTGGGATTAAATTCTGGAACTAGTGAAAATGCGCCGGCCGTTACCATTCACTCGCTGCGCGAGAATCGAGAACGGCTGACAATCCTGCTGGTCGAAGACAACCCTGTAAACGAAGTTTTGGCAACCCGGGTTTTGGAGAAAAGAGGCCATCAGGTGACGGTCGCGAGAAATGGCAGGGCGGCTCTTGAGGCTTTGGAAAGACAAGCTCCTGATTTAGTTCTCATGGACATTCAAATGCCGGAAATGGATGGCTTCGAGGCGACAGCCGCGATTCGTCGGGGCGAAGTAGAAACCGGGGAACATATCCCAATCATTGCGATGACTGCTCACGCAATGTCGGGTGACAAGGAGCGCTGTCTTGCGGCGGGCATGGATGGATACGTGTCGAAGCCGATCCGGGCGGACGATCTCTTTTCCGTCGTGAAGCAAGTCCTCTCGATCATCCAAGACCACAGGCAGCTTGTACCCCCCTCGCTTGAGACTGCGATTTGACAGATCAACAGACGGACTCAGTTCCATTGCACTGTCCGGAACAAACGCCATAGACGCGCTCCCTTCTCTGGATTAATGCTCTCGACAAATCCGATGCGGCCTTCCAGATGGGAATGGAAATCCGGGTGATTGTCACGGTTCTGACTCTCCGGACTTAGACGAATGCAGTTCGTGAGTATCGCCTTTAACAAATCGAAATCTCGCCTCGCTACATTGATTCGTTGATTCACAACCAGGCCCGCAAGCTGTTGACGGACACTACGGCGCATGATGCGGGTCTTGCGGTAGTGAGGCTGGAACCCTTCTTCGAGCAGAATGGCCGCCACATGCGAGGAGAATCGCTCGCAGCATCGCTCAAACTTTTCGTCTCCCGAAAACGCAAGATCGTCGGCATACCGCGTGTAGGTTGCACCCGCTGCTCTTGCCAGACCAGCCAGACGGCAATCGAGCCGGTAAGCGCAGATGTTTGCAAGCTCCGGTGAGGTTGGCGCGCCCTGTGGAAGGTGTCTTCGCCTGTAAAGCTCCCGTGCGGCTGCCAGTTGAGCGGCACTGATTCCATCCCTGTGCTCACCCCAGACCGCGACCGGAGCCGCTGTTGTACAGATGCCGCCCAGCAGATCCGCTACCGGTTCCGGGTAGCCCGCCGTCCGGAAAAATGCTTGAATGCGAGCGACGGAAAAGGACGGAAAGAAATCGCTGAGGTCCATTTTGAGAACGACAGCCTGTTCCGCATGCGGAGCCGCAAAACTCTGGATGCCCCTGCCTCTCACGAAGCCATGTGCCGCTGCGTGCGGCGGCACGGCGTTCAGAACTTCAACAAGGATTCGCCGCTGCAGCAGCTTTAGTCGAGGTTTGGGCGCTTCGATGAGCCGTACTGTTCCCCACTGCTTTTTGAGGACCCGATAGCGATAGTGCGACAGCCGGCTTCCCTCCTGAGACGAAAGCGTTTTCAGATCGGCGAACCACTCCAACTCGCCTGTCTCAAGCTCCAGCCAATCCGCCAGTTCGCCGGCGGAGTGGATCCCCGGAAGAGCCCATGCCTTTGTGCCCTCCGCCGGTGACATTTTGGAGGGCTCGGAAATTCGTTGCGCGACGACCAGTTGGTCTGCGTATTTCGTGCAAGCCAGACGAAATCCGCGATCGCGCTCAAGAAAGGCGATCAGCTCGCGACATCGTGGACGGCTCCTCCCCGCGTACTTGGCGACACAGCGAGCAGCCATTGGACGGAGCCAGGGCCACGGTACCCCCAGCGTTCGACCGGCTCTCTCGACCACCTGTTCAACTGTGAATTCGCCCCCCAGAATCGACCTGGAAAGCACTGGAGCAATCTCGGATGCAACCTTGTTCATCAGCGGCAGGTGGCTCCAACGAGTCTCACTGTGCTTGAGCTTTTCTGCGTTTCACGCAGGGTCGCTCATGCGACGAAATGTTAGTCATTCACGTTCCCCTGGGGTATCCCCAGAGAGGCTGAACCGAACTGTTCAGGTTCGATCTCAACCGGCTTGGAGAACCTGCCGCAGATGGCATGATAGCAATGAAGAGACCGGATGCAAAGCGTGCAGATCTTTGGCGTTAAGAACTCACAACCGACCCGTGCGGCGGAACGTTTCTTCAAGGAACGAAGCATTCCCATCCACTACGTCGACCTGAAAGTGAAACCAATGTCGCCCGGCGAGATCAAGCGCTTTCTCGACAAGTTTGGACTGGCATCGATCCTCGACGTCGCGGGCAAAGCATATCAGGAGGCCGGGCTGAAGTACCTTAAAGTCTCCGATTCGGAGATGCTGGCCAAGATCGAGAAGGACCCGAGACTCCTGCGATTGCCGCTGGTGCGCTCCGCAAATCAGATCAGCGTCGGCCACGACGAAGCCGCCTGGAAGACCATGCTAAAAGTGTAACCTTATAGGCCGACTATCGGACGCCGCCGCATATGTGCGCGCCCTGCGAATCGGCCGGAGCGATACTAAAAGAGCTTAGAAAGGAAGTTTTTCGTGGCGACTCTACCCTTTGAGACTTTGGCAGTTACAGAATTTACTACCGCCGCGCCATCCGCCGCAACACATCCGCTTGAACCGCTCACTGCGCAGGAAGTGGAAACGGCCGTCAAATTACTCAGGGCGGTCCCAAGTTGTACCCCCACCACCCGGATCATCAGCATCATGCTGAACGAGCCCGCGAAGTCGCAGGTTCATTCCTGGCCGGACACACCTTCTCCGGACCGCCAGGCGGTTGCCGTCCTGCTTGAGAACGCCACGAATGCCGTCTCCGTAGTGACGCTGAATCTAACCACGAAAGGCGTCGTCGCTATTGAGGCCGCTCCTCCCGGAGTTCAGCCGACGTTGTCCGTTGACGAGCAGATCGAGTGTGAGAAGGCTGTGCTCGCAAGCCCGGAATTTCGGGCTGCGCTCGAAAAGCAGTATGGCATCACGGACACCTCGCTGGTGATGGTCGATATCTGGAGCGCCGGGTATTACGGCTCCGAAGAAGAACGCACGCACCGTCTGACTCGCCCCCTCTGCTTTCTGCGAAGTGATCCGACCGATAACGGCTACGCGCGTCCCATCGAAGGCATCCGGCCGGTCGTCGACATGAACAAGATGGAGGTCATCCGCGTCGAGCAATATGGCCACTGGCCATTGCCGCCGGAGTCCTGCAACTACGCCGCCGATCGTGTCGAGCACAAGCGAAACGGCATTAAGCCACTCTCTATCACTCAGCCTGACGGCCCCAGCTTCAATCTGGACGGGAATCAGATTGAATGGCAGAACTGGAAGCTGGTCATCGGCTTCAACGCTCGCGAGGGTCTCACCATCCACCATGTTCGATATCAGGATGCGGGACGCGACCGCTCCATCCTCTACCGTGGTTCGCTCACTGAAATGGTGGTTCCCTACGGCGACCCGAAGCCAACTCAAGTTCGCAAGAACGCTTTTGACGTCGGTGAATACGGCATGGGCATGTGCGCCAACAGTCTGCAGCTGGGCTGCGATTGTGTCGGCCACATCGAGTACCTGGACGCCAACATGTGCGATAGCCGCGGCAATCCTTTGACCATTTCAAATGCCATCTGTATTCACGAGGAAGACTATGGCATTCTCTGGAAGCACACCGACCGCCGTCTTCCACAGGCACCCGAGGTTCGCCGCTCACGCCGGCTCGTCATCTCTTCCGTATCGACGGTCGAGAACTATGAGTACGGATTCTTTTGGTACTTCTATCAAGACGGCAACATCCAGTTTGAAATCAAACTGACGGGAATCCTGTCCCTAGGCACTGTGCATGACGGAGAAAAGCCAGTGCACGGCGCAATGATCGCTCCCCGCCTCTACGCGCCGAATCATCAGCATTTCTTCAATGTGAGATTGGACTTCGACATCGATGGCGTCAACAACATCGTGCAGCAGCTAGATGTGGTCCCCGATCCGATTGACGAAGAAGCGAATCATTTCGAGAACGCCTTTCACGTCGAAGCTACGAATCTCGCAACTGAGAGGGAAGCCCTTGCCCACGTCAATCTCCAGACCGCCAGAACATGGCGCATCATCAATCCCGAAGTTCGCAACAAAGTCGGCGAACCGGTAGGCTACAAATTCATCCCGGGCGACAACTCGGTTCCGTTCGCCTCGGAAAACGCTTGGTGGAGACGACGAGCGGGCTTCGTTGAACATCACGTCTGGGTGACGCCCTATCGCGAAAACGAAAAATACGCCGCCGGCGATTATCCCAATCAGAGCACTGGAGGCGACGGCCTGAAACGCTGGGTTCAGGCTGACCGCAATATCGATAACGAAGATGTGGTGCTTTGGTACAGTTTCGGACACACTCATATTCCGCGTCTCGAAGATTATCCGGTGATGCCGACCGCCTATATCGGCTTTCTTCTGAAGCCGAACGGCTTCTTCGACCGCAATCCGGCGAACGACGCGCCACCCTCTAAGCCGGCTAAGTTGTGCAGCCACTGCTAGACAGCGACCAGGTCGAATCCCACTAAACGGCTCGATGGACTCGGCGCAGCGGCCAGTTGCGCGCGAGTCCATTCAACTCCCCGGTCCAAAGCCTTTACCTCCGTGTCCCACCACTCGCCTTGTCCACCTGATAAATAAAACTGTTTGCAGAGTTCGAGGTGCCGCAGGAACCCGGCGAGCAGCCGCATCGAATACTGCCCTAAAACAGCGCCTTCGTCAGCACCGTTCTGAATGCTTCCGAGTACCGCGGCAGCAAGAATCGCCTCGCGAATTGAATTCCCAGCGCCTTCGCCGCATATCGGATCGAATGCCATCGCCGCCGTGCCACACGCAAGCCAGCCACTGTCACAGAGTGGAGTAAAGATTCGCGGATAAGCCGCAAACTCGACACCTTCTCCAATCACTTCGCCAATTTGTGACTTCACCAACTGGCTCTCCGTGAGCAGAGCGGATCGATCGCTCCCGACCGCAATCAACGACCCTTTTCCGGTGCCGATGGGCACCAGGAATAACCATCCATCGCGGAGCGATTCAATCCAGCAGGCATCATCCTTGGCGTTCTCAAGCATCACTTCTGTCGCGGCCGCCATTCGTGTTCCGAAATGCCGCTGCATTCTTCCCGGACCACAACGTGCGGAGATGATTTGCCAGTCGTACTCGGCCGGATGCGGCTCGCCGCCATGGATCTTTTGCCACAGCCGCGACAGCAGCGCGCTTTCCTGTATCGCCAAGCCGGAGTGCGGGAAAGACCGCGGCTCGCCCGCGTCAGCACCCCACAGCACTACTCGTCGCCGGATGGGCTGCGCGCCGGAAAGAAGGTCTGCATCGCTTCCAAAAACGTCTGCGAGCAACGTCTGCGTCTGCGGATTGATAAGCAAGGTGGGACGCGGCGTTAAACGGTCTCGCTGAGCATCAAAAATAACATCGAGCCCGCGCTGCTCCAGTAATCGAGCGCAGCATGTCGCAGCGACCCCGTCTCCCTGGATGGCGACCCGCGAGAGCACGCTAAAAACTGGTCTCCATCCTGGCCGCGAGAAACCCTGTGACATTTGCTACCGCAAAGCTGATGCCTTGCAAGTTGCGTTCCGGCGGAACGCCCGGTATATCGCGCGGATAACCACATGCGGCATACAACGTTCGGCCTTCAACTTCATGCTCGCGGCACTCATCCCGTCCACAAGTTCGATCAAGAAGTACCCCGGCAACCCCAGGCAGCGACCCGGGAAGACACAACTGTTCATTCATCATGTACGCGGACACGATGGTTGCCCCTATTTCCTGGGCCCGCGAAACACGTTCGCGAAAGCCTAATATATAGCTCTGGTTCAGCGTTCCCAAAGAAAGATTGATCAACTTAATTTCCTGGTCGAGGCACCAGTCGAGAGCGCGAAAAAGCAGTGCGCCCGTCGTCGTCAGTGACTGTTCGAAAACCCTGACCGCGAACAACTCGGCGTTTGGAGCCTTCTCCCGTATAGCGCCCGCCACCGCCGTTCCATGCCCAAGCCTGTCGATGTAGTCGGTACCCACTCCTCCCGCGGTGACCGAGACGCCGCCTGCAATCGGCGTCACATGAGGATGGTTTGGATTCACTCCGCTGTCGATGATGGCGACCTGAACCTTCAGAGCGTGGCCACCTCAGACGGAAGCCCGTCCCGGAAGTGACGCGACAGCGCAGAGCGAGGCACGCTCAATTCCCGCGGCGGACCACTCTCGATCACTTGGCCTTTTTCAAGCACGATCACCTGGTCAGCAATCTGCAGCAGCGCGGGACGATGAGTCACGATGATGATAGTACAAGACGTTGAGAGGTCCCGTAGCGTTTCTCCTAGTGCAAATTCCGAACTGGGATCGAGAGCGGCACTCGGCTCATCCAGAATCAGCACGGCGGGCTTCCGCAGCAGGCCACGCGCGATCGCCAGGCGTTGCCGCTGTCCCGCCGAAAGCGTCAGGCCGCGTTCTCCCAGAACGGTGTCGTATTTTGCGGGGAGAGACTCAATCAGCTCGTGAATTCCAGCACGCTGCGCAGCGAGTTCACACGCTTCCATGGATGCCTCCGGACACGCAAAACGCAGATTCTCGACCACCGTGGTGTGAAAGAAGAACGGAAGCTGATCAATCACTGCCACCGCGTCGCGAAGTGCCGTGAGTTGAATGCGCCTTAATTCCATCCCTTCGAGGAGCACGGAACCCGCTTGCGGATCATAGAATCTCAGGACGAGGTCGATCAGCGTTGACTTGCCCGCCCCGCTCTCGCCGACAATCACGCAGGTCGTCTTGGCTGGAATGGAAAGGGACAGGCCGTTCAAGACCGGCGCTCGTCCGTTGTACCCGAAGACAACGCCCTTAAATTCGATCGCCCCTTCTCGAATCGAGACCGGAACAGCATCTGGACTTTCGAATACCTCCTGCCTCTCATCCAACAATTCGAACACGCGTTTCAAAGACACCGAGCCGCTGATCAGAGCCGAGTAGGCGCTCATCAAACTCTGTACAGGCGAGAGCAGCCGGCCATGGTACGCCATGAAGGCCATCAAACTACCGAGAGTGATCACGTTCCGGATCACCAGATTTCCCCCGTAAAGAAACAGGATCGCTACTGACGAAGTGATCACCATTCCCGGAAGGGCACCGGCCAGAAACGCTGTGATCTGCATGGAGAGCAGTCCATTCACAAAGCGGTTATTGAGTCCGCCGAACTCCTCATCTTTTCGCTTCTGGGCGTTCGAACTGACCAGCAGCCGCATGCCGAGAAGCGCTTCGATCAGAAAGCTGCCAATCTCCGAACTTGCTTCGCGCAGAGTCTGCACTTGAGAGCGCAGCCGGCCCTGATAGCGGCGCATGGCCCAGATTCCGGCGGGCAGCATCGCAAGACTAATAACGGCCAGCGTCGGGTTTAAAAAGAACATCATCCCCGCGTTTCCAACCAGAAAAAGCACGTTGGAAGGAAGTGACAGGATCGTGTCCGCGCTGAGTTTCTGTAACTCCCCAATGTCATTGTTGAGGCGCGACACAATGTCCCCGGTCTTGGTTCGCGCATAGAACTGAGGCGAGAGAGTCTGGAGTTTTCGAAACGCCGTGAGACGCATATCGAAAAGCACCAGCGCCGAAAGCTTCGTGTAAAGATACGTTGTGAGCACGCCAAGCCCCAGCGAAAGCACAGCGCAGATACCCATCCAGATCGCAAACAATTCCAGACCGCGAAAGCTGCGATGCAGAATGGCGTCGTCAATCAGCAGCTTCGTGAGATAGGGCTGGGCAAGAGCGACGGCCGTTGACACAAAGTTCAGCGCCACCAGAGGGATAAAACGGCCGCTATACGGACGCAGAAACTGGAGCGCCCGCCGGTACTCGCCAAACGGAATTGCTGGACGCGGCTCGACTTCGCCGCCCATGCGGGGGAAAGCTATGGCGATTTCCTTTCACTGGCAACGCCGCTCATTGTGCTGCTTTTCGTTAGGTTAGAATTCTAAGTTACCAGGAAGATCGCCCCGGCGCTCTCACTGCAACGTCTCCCGTCCAGATCGTTGCCTCTTCCACTAAACTCCCCAAAAAGCGAGTAGGCATCGAAATGCACCTGCGCTTAGCGCACGTTTCAGTATTCACTGTAATAGCGTCGGTCATGATGTTTGGCCAGGAAGCCGTCCCGCTTGATCCATCTGCCGGCCTGGACGCGACAAAAGAAACTCAGCCTGGTATTCCGGTCACCGACAAACTGACGATCGCGAAGTGCG
>CBAAAA010000030.1:0-18888 GCA_964658695.1 uncultured Solirubrobacteraceae bacterium
GCCAGATTTTCTTTTCGGATCCCGCAAAGCGCAGGGAAGAGACCGGATTGACGGAAACCTGGTGGGAGCGCGGCCGCCTTCGAGTGAGCCACCGAGTTGATGCGCAGGTGGATGTGGCGTATCCGTGCGCGTACCCGGGTGGAGGTTCCTCTGCCTTCCATCGCGGCAAGTTTCTGGAAGTGGGCGGCTTCGACGAATTGTTTAAGCCATTCTATTACGAGGATACGGCGCTTGGACACCTGGCTTGGAAGCGCGGCTGGAAATTGCTTTATGAGCCGAGAAGCATCGTTTTTCATGAGCACCGGGGGACGATCGGGAAGAAGTTCAGCGCTGAGTATATTCAGGGCGTACTTCGCGGGAATCTGCTCCTCTACATCTGGAAGAACATTCATGACTGGCGCATGCTGACGGCGCATTTCTTGGATAGCGCGGCGATGACGCTTGCCGGAACGCTTATGGGAAGCGCAAAGGGCCGATATTCAGCGCTAGCGCTGATGCGTGCCGTGGCGGCCTTCCCACGAGCGATGCGTTCTAGATGGAGGGCGCTGGAACTGGCGCAGGTTGATGATCAGGAGGCTTTTCGGCGGCAACGAGGGGCCTACTTCCGCGACCGGTTCGAGATGGATTCTCCCGTTCCGAAGCGACTCCAGGTTTTGTTCGCATCGCCGTATCCTATAGAGCCGCCGGTTCATGGGGGTGCAGTGTTCATGAAGGGAACACTGGAAGCTATGCGTCCACTGGCGGATGTCCATCTTCTATCGTTCGTAGATGAGGCGAGTCAAGTAGCGGCACAGGAACCGTTGAAACAGATATGCGCTTCGACCGAGTTCTTCGTCAGGGAAGGCCGTCCGCCGCGAAACCCTGCTTCGCTGTTGCCGTATGTCATTCATGAGTTCTCGAGCAGAGAGTTCGCCTGGGCTATCGATCGCACCATTTACTTGCGAAAGATCGATGTGGTGCAGATCGAATACACAATTTTAGGGCAGTACGGGGGAGCCTATCGGCGGATTCCCACCTTTCAGTTTGAGCACGACATCTCGTTTCAATCGCTGGGCCGTCGGCTCAAAGGCAAGCTGGAATTAGGATTGCTGATTGCATATATGCAGGTCCTGCGCTACGAAACAAAGATGGTTCGGCGGTTCACCAGGGTTCAGGTATGCAGTCGGGAGAATGAAGAGTACCTGCTGCGGTTTGTACCTGAGTTAAGGGGACGGATTGATGCTGGTGTGCGGGCGGTAATCGACACCGGCGGCTATCGATTCGTAGCAGGACCTCGTGAGCCTAACACGATGCTGTTCGTTGGCAGCGTGCGGCATAAACCGAATCTGGAAGCGCTGCTCTGGTTTGTTGACCAGGTGTTTCCGTTGGTGATTGCCGCGAATCCGGAAGCCACGCTGGTGGTCGCGGGGGCCGGGTCGTGGGAGGCTGTGGGTGGAAAACTGGACCACGCCAACATACGTCCGCTTGGCTTCGTTCCGGAGATGCGAGACTTATTTGAACGCTATGCGGTTTTTGTCTGCCCAATTCTGAGTGGCTCGGGAGTCCGGGTGAAGCTTCTCGAGGCGTTTGCTTCAGGTATTCCGGTCGTCTCAACAACGCTGGGAGCGGAGGGGCTGGCTTCGGCGAATGACGGGTATTGTGAACTGGCAGATCAGCCCAAGGATTTCGCGCTCGCGGTGGTGAGTCTTCTGCGGGATGATTCCCGTGCCAAAAAACTGGCCGGGCGTGCGCGTCTGATGGTGGAACGGGAGAAAGACGCAACGCGATGCACAGAGCACCTGTTACAGGTTTATGAGAAAGAGGTCCGTCGGGTACGTTAGCGTGGGATTCCTGTAAGCGATGTAAGGTCCTGGACTACGTGCCGAAGACCTTCGGCGTGTTCCTGGAGTTGCTGGCTGACCTGCGCACTCGCCTCGGCACTGGCCGCCGTCTGGTGAGTAACTTCCTGCATCTCCAGAATCGAGGTTTCGATCTGATCGATGCCGCGGGCCTGCTCCTGTTCGGAGTTACCGATAGCCGTGATGAGGTCGGCGACGTTCTTTGATTGCGTCGACAGCTTATCGATTTCCAGCATGACGCAGTCGAGCTTATTTGCGCCCGCCTTTGTCTTGGCGATGGAGTTGTCAATCAGTTCAGTGATGTCTCTCGCGGCTGAAGCGGAATGATGGGCCAAACTGCGGACCTCGTCGGCAACAACACTGAAGCCCAAACCAGTCGTTCCCGCACGAGCTGCCTCTACGGCCGCATTGAGAGCAAGAAGGTTGGTTTGAAACGCGATTTTTGCGATCACAGAGACGATACCGGCGATTTGCGAGCTTCCGGCTGTCATCTCCGTCATGCTGGTTGAAAGTTCCTGGGCGCTTCCTCGCAGTGCTCCCATGTTGGAGCTAACTTCTTGCATGAGAGCTGTGGCAGAGTTCGATTGTTGAGCATTGGCCCGGCTTAAGGCATTGAGTTGATGCGTAGCTGCCGCAGTGCTTTCAAGTGCCGAAGCCTGCTGTTCGGCTGCGCGCGCCAGTTGCTGTGCACGTTCCGCGCTTTCGGCCCCGGCAGTGAGCAGTTGTTCAGAGTTGCTGCCCAACTGCTGCTGGTAGCCGGCAAGGTTCCGTGTCAGAAGCCGCAGCGCCAGGAAGGCATATAAGGTGGAGAGAACGATGGCGGCGAGAACCCCTGCCGCACCCTGGCCCAAAGCCGTGTAACGGTGTGAGATGCGCGCGTCAAGAAGACGATCCAGCTCAGTAAGGGCAACGGTTTCGAGAGAGTAACTGTCCGCAATCGCAGCGTCCAATGCCTGATCGAGGGAAGCAAGAGAGGCGAGATCACCGGTGCGGCCGAGATCGGACATTCCTGCCAGTAGCGCGGTATTACTTGCAACGTACTTTTGTGAAGCTGGATATAGCTTCGGATGAAGAGTCGCGCTGATGCCATTGAAATTCCGGTCTTCTTTAAAACAGGTATCAAAGTCGCCCGTGAGACGATCCATATCGTCCCCTTTGAGTTGAGCAGCCAACACAGCTGCGGCGATGAGGCTCTGCTGGTCCATGGGTTTCGAGCGATCCAGGCCCCGATAGAAGCTGCGGATTTGTCGAAGGCGGGTCTGGGTTTGCGGCAGCGCGACCAAGGTGGCGTCCATTAAGTAATAACTGTCTAAGTCGGGGTCGAGGATCAAACCGGACTGGTCACCAATATGAGCGATCAATCCGCGAACATCCGCATCCATGGCATCGTACTGTGCGGTTCGCTTCTCAGCGTCAAGATGGGGCCACGCGCGCTCAAACTCCTCCCATTCCTGACGTATATGAGAGGGAGCGAACGACTCGCGTTTCCGAATTGCCAGTTCTTTGGCAGTGACCAGCAGGTCAGCTCCAAGCTTCGTCTGAACGTGATCAAGACCCCTGAGAGAAGATCTCACGGCCTCCTGGCTGGCCCGTGTGGCATCAGCTGAGCCCACGGCAGTTGCTTTTTGATGGCCTTCGATGACCCGTAAGAGGTCTTCGAGGGGTCTCTGGTAGACGTCGCCTTTCTGTTCAAGCCGCGCGACATCGATATCTTTCTTGATTCCAGTTGCCACGAAGTAAGCCGCCACCAACGTCATGGGGATGATTGAAACCAGTACGCAACGGACAATGTGGCTGGTGACGGTTAGAGTTTTCTTCTTCATGTGGCGCTGCGACTTTTGAATTTATTTCTCGCCCTTCAGTGAGAACAGGAGCGCCAGCATCACAGTACCCTGTTCTTTATGTAAGCCGTTGGGCGCTGGTCCGAAGAAGCGCTGATTGGACAGGTCCTCGCGGAACTCGAGACGACTGGTGATCAGAGACTGCAGTCTGTATTCAGCAGTAGCTGTCAGCTCTTTAAGATGCTGAGCCGTTCCGGAGGTGAAGCCGGTCTGGTCGACGTAGTATTCAGCCCGAGGCGTAAAGCTTAGTCGCTTTGTTACTGCAAAGCGGGTTGCGGCAGCGGCGCCATACCAAGAATCGGCGCCCGGTCCAACGCGTTTGTCATGGCCATACAGGCCCTCCACATACGACTGGATTGAAGGACGTGGGTTAATACTGAAGACCTCGTTAACCAACTGGCGCTGGCCGGCGGTAGTTCCATCCTTCTCCGGGCCGACCAGAAATGCCTGGGACCAGCCCCAGCTCTTCTCTGTAAGTGCGGTTGTCAATCCCAGGGTCTTTCCGCCGTTGTTGTCCTCGACATCATTCCAACCGTTAACCACCTGGACACCGGCAGTGAAGGTCTTGGTGACGGGTACGCTGACGCGAAAGCCGAAGTGGTAAAGCGGTTCGCCCAGGGTAAAGAGCAGTGAGCGGGAGTAGTTATAGTCGACACTTGAATCCGGCACTTCGGCCCCGACACTGGTGTAGAACTTTCCGAAGTCGATTTGCAGCCCGGAGTCTTTGACGGGTTTGTAACTGACGAAAAATTGAGGGAGATACTCGTTCGGTCCTTTCAGTCGGTCAGTAGCTGCCATGATTTGAATGGCATCGCCGTACCCGCCGTCCAAGTGCGCTCCGAAGTGGTCAGCGCTGTAGTCCAAACCGAGATCGGCCATACTGACGCGAAATGTGTTGGAGTGCACGTCAAAGGCTCGCAATTGATTCGTTCCTGAGCCATCGGTATTTCCTGAGGAGTAGCCGTCGAACTCTGCACTCCATTGAAACGGTTTCTTGGCTGGAGGCGTAGTTGCGTCGCCCGGAGCTCCGTCCTGACAAAAGGCTGGCACACCTGCCAGAAGAAAAGCACCGATTAAGGTGAAAAGAACCGATCTCCGCATTCATTCCTTGCCCGCTGGAGGGGATTGATTTTGACTCGAGGTCAGTGTTTTTCAGCGGGGTCATAAGGAATGTCGGCGGATGTTTGCGAGAACATTAGTGCTTACCGCAACTGCAGGCTCTAGATAAGACTTGTCCTAAGGCTCACCGGATTGCAACATATCTTACGTTTAGTTTGATCGACGACCTGAAAGCAAGGGGGAAATGAGGGTTCCCAATGGCTTGGTGTACACTTTTTTCATTACATAGTTCGGATTGCGCTCGCAGCTTCTCTGGCCGATCCGCCCACAACGTTTGTGGTTAAGACCGCCTGGCCTCGTCGCCATACCAATAATCCATCACGGGAGTTGTATTCTATGAGGTCTTTTCCCCTTCATTTCCTGGCAGTTTTTTTCTTGGCTCTTTTGCTGAGACCTGTGAGTATTCGGGCACAGGACGCTACCGGTTCGGTGGCCGGTGTTGTATCAGACCCGAGCGGTGCAGTCGTTCAGCAAGCAAACGTTACGGTCACCAACACGGGGACGCAAGTAGCGCAAAGGACGTTGACTAACACCAACGGTTTCTACCAGGTATCGCATCTGCCCATCGGGAACTACCGAGTAACAGTAGAGGCGCCGGGATTTTCGAAGACCGACTCTAACGCCGCAGCGCTCGACATCAATCAGACACTGCGCATGGATATGAAATTGCAGGTCGGGACAGTAGCGAGCGTGGTGAATGTCGATACTCAAGCGAGCACGGTGGAAACGGAGAGTTCGACGGTCGGGGGCACGGTCACCGGACAGGCCATCTTTGAGCTTCCGTTAAATGGCAGAAACACTCTCGACCTGCTGGCTACCCAACCGGGTGTTACGCCCACGAATCCGGATAGCGGTTCGGCGGGAGGTTATAGCATCGGCGGGGGCCGAACTGACTCAGTGACTTTTTTGCTGGATGGCGGCCTTAACAACGATTTGTTATCGAATAGCGTCATCGTGAATCCCAACCCCGATGCAGTTGCTGAGTTTCGGGTAATTGAGAGCACTTACGGGGCCGAATATGGGCGCAACGCGGGCGGGATCGTGAGCATCGTGACGAAGAGCGGCACCAACAGCCTGCATGGGACGGCCTACGATTATGGACGCAACGAGTTCTTCGATGCCAACGATTACTTCTACAACCAGCAAGGAATCCCCAGAGCAGTCTTGAAGCGCCAGCAGTACGGGCTGACCTTCGGAGGACCGATTGTCATTCCGCACGTGATCGACGGCCGCAATAAGCTGTTTTTTTTCTTCTCCTATCAAGGCCAGAAGCAGACGCAGGAGGTGAACCCGAGCCCGGGTCAAGTCCAAACTTATACGCCGGCTGAGGCGAATGGCGATTTCTCGCACGCGGTGAATGGAGGGCCGGATCCAGCAGTCGCGGCATTTCTTACAGCAAATCCGTATTACCAGCCGAATCCGCAGTTAGCAAGCCTGGCGATCATCAATCCCGCGAGCATTGATCCAGTGGCGCTGGCTTATTTCAAGAGCGGGCTGATCCCAACGTCCGCCTCGGGCTTTATTTACCCGACGGCCTCGGCTATTACGAATAACAATGAATACCTCGGTAAGTTCGATTACGTGGCGAGCAGTCGTGACTCAATCTCCGGCACTTTCACAGCCCACGACCAAAAGGAAACAGAACCGTTCGTCTTCGCAAACGTTCCCGGTTACACCACTGCAAGGTTTACTCAAACTTACTCGGGAAGTGTGACTTACACGCACACTTTCACTCCAGCGCTGTTCAACGAATTCCGCGTGACAGCGGTGCGATCGACTCCGGAACAGGATGTTCCGACTGAAAAGCTCCCGAGTCCGTCGTCACTCGGGATTGCGATCACTCCCGACTTGACCAGTGGGCCAAGTATTCTGTCGTTCAGTCAATCAGGATTAACCATCGGCGCCGACCCTGGCGGACCAACGACCTTTGCGAACACGGTTTACGCTTTTTATGACAATCTTTCCTGGACCAGAGGAAGTCACAACCTGAAGGGCGGTTTCTTCTTCTCTCCTTACCAGAACAATACGAATTATGGGTTCTATACGAACGGGTCCTTTTCGTACTACGGACCTTCAACGGCAGTGGGGTCAGGCACTGATCTCGCGGACTTCTTATTTGGCCTGCCGGACAACTATTTTCAAGCTGCTAAAGCAGAGAACAACATTCGAACGCACCAGTACGCGGGGTACGTGCAGGACGATTGGAAGGTGACGAAGAACTTTACGCTGAATCTAGGCGTGCGGTACGAATATGCGGAGCCGAAGTACGATACGCAAGGCAGATCGTTTACTTTCGTTCCGGGCGCTCAGTCCACGCGTTTCGTCAACGCTCCTACGGGGCTGCTGTACCCAGGAGATCCGGGCGCTCCGAAAGGGACAAACTTCCCTGACAAGAATGACTGGGCGCCGCGATTCGGCTTCGCATGGGACGTCTTCGGCAATGCCAAGACTGCGGTGCGTGGCGGCTTTGGCGTGTTTTACGACATTCTGAAGGGCGAGGACAACCTGCAGTTTAACGGTGCGCCGCCTTTTTACAGTGAACCGTTTGTCTCCTTCAGCCCGCAAAATATATCGGGTAACACAAATCTGTACGCGTCGGACCCAGGCTTCCAATCGAATCCGTTTGGAACTAATAATACCGGTACGCCGAATGGATTTCCGTCACGTCCCCCAAGTTCTACGGTCAGCTATGCCCCATTTCTGCCGCTGAGTTCCAACGGTGGCATTTACCTGGTGGATCCACACCTGCGCACGCCGTACGTTTACCAATACAATTTGAATGTCCAGCAGGAACTAGCGGCAGGATTGGTCCTTGAAGTCGGATACGTCGGATACGATGCGCATAAGTTGACTTCTCTGGTAGATATCAATCCATTTCCGCTCGGTTCCAACACGCGAATCTACGATCCGGATTCGAATGCTTCGATTTACGGCAATCTCGATCAATTCCAGAACGTTTCGAATGCAAATTACAGTGCCCTGCAGACAAGCCTGACCAAGCGCAGCGCCGGATCGAAAATCGGAAGCACTTTTTTCACGTTCGCTTATACGTGGTCGCATGAGCTCGATAATGCTTCAGGCTTCAGACAGCGAAATTCTCTGGTGCCCTACTATGACCACGGCGCATTTTACGCTTCGGGAGATACAGACGTGCGAAATGCACTGAGTTTCTCAGGCGGCTGGGATTTGCCATTCGATCACATGTGGAACAGCGGGCCGAAAATCCTCACGAAGGGATGGAGTCTGTATCCAATCGTTACCTGGAGAACTGGGTTTCCGCTGGATGTGTTCGCAGGGCTGAGTACGGATAACACTGATCCCGGCCCGGCCGGCGACGGAGAACCTGGAGAGGTTAGAGCAGACTTGGTAATGCCCAATATCGCGACCTATAACGCCCGCCATCAGCAAACGATTGGTGGGAACACAGGTAATTACTTTTTCAATCCTCTGGCGCTATCGAATGTTAATGCTCTGAATCTCGATAACATCGCACAGTCCAATGCCGCAGCTCTCGCGGGACAATTCACTTACGGGACTCTAGGCCGAAATGCGCTGCGCGGGCCGGGCTTCATCAACACTGACGTTTCACTTTCCAAGCACCTGCTGTTCTTCCGGGAAAAGGTAGATTCTGAGCTCCGGCTGGACGCCTTTAACGTTTTCAATCACACCAACTTTGGAAATCCGAACACCAACATTGAGAGCCCGTTGTTCGGTCAGGTGTCGACAACCGTCGGTGACTCTTCTGCCGCGGGTGGAACACCTACCTCCGGGGCTCGAATCTTGCAGGTTGCTTTGCATTTGCGTTTCTAAACCCAGTTGATCGCCGATGTCAACGTCTACCCGAGTTGTCCGCGCTCGGGTAGATGTTTGTCTTGCGTGCGGGTTAGATCTGCGAGTACGACTTGGGATTCAGAATCAGGCTCGAAATGTTAGACACGATCGATTCGAAGTTGTACTTGGGTGAGCTGACGAGCTTTTTCCAGTCCGGGTGGGAACTGAAGGCTTTCCACATGTCGTTCATTTGTGAAAGGTCAGGAAAGCTCACCATGTAAGTGAGATTGGGAAGTCGCGGCCCGATCAGAGTGTCGCTGAAGAACACGTTCCAAAAGCCGGCTTTCGCAAAGATGTCGAACTCGCCGGCATGAAACATTTCGATTTTGCGAACGTGGTCCGCCTGGCTTGGGCTTTCGTAGATGCGGAGTTGGAAGACGCGGTTCGCCTTGGTGGCGGTCGCGGGCGGAAGGGTGAGTTTCGGGTAGCCTTCGAAAGCGATCATGAGCTGGCTCTCCAGGCGCTCGAAAGCAGGGTCTTTCGCGGGAGCGGCCCAGAAGGATTTTGCTGACTCGAGGAACTGCTGATCCTGTGCAAGATGCAGCTCCGTGGTAACGAGCGCTTCAAGCGAAGAAGCTGGAATCAGCAGATAAATCGACGGCTGTTCCGGCCCGAGATAAAGGCTAAAAGCTCCAATTGGAGACATACCCATGCGATTTAATGCGGGAATCAGCGCCTGTTCAAAGTAAGCGTCGGTCAACTTCTCTTGAGGACCCGACTGCAGATGATACTTTCGCAGTTCATAGTATTGACGACCGCTTGCCGCGGCGCTCCCGGTTTGAGCACTTGCATTAAGTGCGAAGGCAGAGGCGGCGAGGGAAGAGCCTAGAAATTGACGTCGTTGCAAATTGATCTCCTGAGTTCGGTCACAACGATTCTATCGACACGATTCCGCAGGGCGTATGATCAACCTAAGAGCAGGTGAATCACATGGCCACATCACAGCCCAAGCCGAATCCGAAACCGACTGAAGAGGACATCAATAATCCCGAACAGCAGGAGCAGAACGTGGACCGCGACGGGCGGGAGCGTTACCCGAACGAACAGGCGGATCAAGAGAAAGGTCCCGAGAGCAAGTAGGGCATGGCCACAAATCGACTTGAAATATTGCGGGAGATGTTGAAGCAAGACTCAGCGAACACTTTTGCGCGTTATGGGTTGGCGATGGAGTACTCGAAAGGGGGGGATTATCCACGGGCGCTGGAGGAGTTTCGGGCCCTGCTCCAGCAAGATGAAAATTATGGAGCGGCCTATTATCACGGGGGCCAAGCGCTGGAAAAATCGGGCAAGATCGAGGAAGCTAAGCAAATGTACGAGAAGGGTATCGAAGTGACCACTCGCAAGGGAGATCTTCATACGCGCGCCGAGATCGAGGCCGCATTGAACCTGCTTCCTGCGTAACGGCAGGCCCGGATGGTAAACTCGGTTTGTTATGGCGGCTGTAGCTCAGTTGGTAGTAGCGCCAGATTGTGGTTCTGGGTGTCGTGGGTTCAAATCCCACCAGCCGCCCCAGTATCCGCTGTTGCGTTTCCACTGCGACAGACTAACGAATCATAGCCGCATTTAAAGGAAAGCGAAAACCGGATTGTTGATCTGACTACCACCCTGATTCAAAGCCTGGAAAAGAACATGAATCAGCGCTTTGACCTCTTGGAAGCTCATGTCGAAACGATCGGCCGTCGGATCGACAAGCTCGGCACGACGATACAGAACCAACTCCCGGCAGCTTCTGGCGCTTGATGATTGGGCGGACGGCATCGCCCCAATACACCACGAGCCGGGACAAGCAAATCCGCGACATCATGAAGCAGCTGGATAAGCTCGAATCGGGAGCGCGCCCCGCCGCATAAAATGGTGGTCTAATTTATTGCCACGACGCCTCCCTAAGCCTAGGCGTCTTTGGAGCAAGTCCTTTTTCCCAGGTCAGTTATTTGCCGGTCAATTGATCTTTCCAGGTCGGAACAGTGCCTGGGGGCGCCTGCGCAAGTGCATCATTGAGGGCCGTTTTGATTTTTAGGTTGTCAGGCTCGCGCTGCGACGCTTCGTGCAGCTGATTCAGGCCTTCGGTCCACAGGCCCTGGCGCAGAAGGGCAATGGCGTAGTTTACGCGGATACCGTTGTGTTCCGGATCAAGTGCCAAAGCTTCCTTGTATTGCTGGGCAGCGTCGGCAAGATTCCCTTCTTTTTCGAGAGCAGCGCCCTTATTGTTTAGCTTGACAGCTTCTAGCACATTCTGATTCTTCTGATCCCGGGAACGCAACAGATCGGCGAGCTTCTGACGAATCTGATCGGCTTCGGTCGAGCGGCCCTCACGTCGCAACGCGGTTTGCAGAGCATTCAGCGTGGACTGATCGTCGGGATTGAGTCGATAGGCGGCCGCAAGGTGCTCGACAGCCTGATGCGAATCGCCCTCATGCAAGAGCTCCGAGCCGAAGCGATACTGAGCGATGGCGTCATTAGGGTTTAAGGCAACGGCCCGTTCGTAGGCTTTCAGTGCGGCGGCATCGTCCTGCTGAAGCTGACGGGCAGCGCCCAGATCGGACCACGCCTGCGCAAACTTCGGTGTCAGATCAACGGCCTGTTGGAGGTGCACGACCGCGTTTGCGGGATCATCCTGCGCAGTCGCGATTTTGGCCAGAAGATAGTGTGCTTCGGCAGCATCGTCCCCTTTTTTCAGGGATGTTGCCGCAATTGTGAGGTGTTTCCTAGCAGCCGGCGATTGTCCCTTTTCTAAGAGCAGGCGGCCGAGATTGAGTTGCGCGATGCCGTTTGCCGGTTCAAGAGCTACTGCTTTCTCGAGTGCCGGTTGAGCTGAATTCGCATCGCCTAAAGCGAGATAGGCCTCAGCCAAGGCGTTCTCAGCTTCAGCGGATCGAGGAAGCAAGCCGATGGCTACCTTGAGCTGAGTCACGGCCTCAGGCTGCCGCTGCTCGGTCAACAGGCTCCCGAGTAGCATACGCGCTCCCGAGTTGCGAGGCTCCTTCTCGATCAACCGACGGAGCAGCGAGACTGCCTCCTGCTGGCGTCCACCGGTCGCGAGCTGCCAGGCCTGATTCAGTGGAGTTCCCTGCCCCGGGCCGCTTGCGACCGCACCAAGAGTTGCGACCAGAAGAAGTACCGCGGTCCTCATGTGGCGAAATTTGCAGTTCGGGTAATGCCGAGTCCTTCCGTGACGTGGATCAATTGGCCGGCTTTCACCTTCTGCAGTGTCTCGCGCTCGCCGGAAGGCCAGCGAATTTCGATGTCGACAGTCTCGGCAGTGCCTAACCCAAAGTGCAGACGGTTGTCGTTGACCGACAGATAGGAGGATTGCGCCATAACTGCTCGCGTCTGAATTCTTGTTCCATAACGAACGGTAACGGATGCGCCGAGCGCGCTGCGGTTCGATTGAATGCCCTGCAGCTTTATCTTGATCCAGTGTCCGGCGCCGCTGACGTCATTGCGGAGCAGCGAGGGCGGCTCGTTCAGGTTGACAACCAAAATGTCTACGTCGCCGTCATTATCGAAGTCGCCGAACGCGCAACCGCGGCTACAGTGAAGCGCATTGGGAGCAGGGCCGCAAATGTCGTTCAGTTCTTCGAAACGGCCACCGCCAAGATTTCGGAAGAGGATCCGCGGCCCGGCGTAGGGTTGATCGGGACGATCCTGCAGTTCGGGGTAAATGCCGCCTGTGACCCAGAAGATGTCCGGTTCGCCATTGTTGTCTAAATCTTCGATGCCGACTCCCCAGCTGATGAACCGTGTTTCGATACCAAGGCCTGAGCGCAGGGTGTCATCGCGGAACTCGCCCTTGCCATCGTTGGCATATACGGCGGGGGTGTCGCTGGCGAAGTGAGTCTTGACAATGTCGAGGGCGCCAGTCCCACTCAGGTCGCCTACACCGATGCCCATACCCGCCTGTTCCATGCCGTCTTCGCTCAAAGCGACGCTACGCTCCAACCCCTGTTCAACGAAAGTGCCGTCGTGCTGATTGCGAAAGAAGAGGCTCGGGGTGGAGTCGCAGGCGAGATAGATGTCAGGCCAGCCATCGTTATCGAAGTCCGCTGCAACAGCCGTCATCCCATAGCCGGCGTTGGGCTTGGCTATGCCTGCCGCGACGGTGACATCAGTAAAAGTGCTATCCCCATTGTTGCGGTAGAGGGAGTGACGCCCATACGGAAGCCCGCGCGGACCGCAGAAAACGTGTTCCGGGTTGCAGCTTTCGGCCGCTCCCGCACGTGGAACTTTCCCTTCATCAAACAGGACGTAATTGGAGACAAAGAGGTCCAACCGGCCGTCGCGATCGTAGTCCAGGAAGGTGCATCCACTGCCAAAGCGCGGCTCGTTTGACAGGAGTCCGGCGGCTTCTGTGATGTCGGTGAAAGTGCCGTTGCCGTTATTGCGGTACAAGACGTTGTGCGGATAGCCGGTGATGAAGATATCTTCCCAGCCATCGTTGTTGAAGTCGCCAACCGTAACGCCGTAGTGATAGCCATTTCGCCACAGACCGGAGGTGGTTGTAACGTCGGTGAAGGTGCCGTTGCGATTGTTCTTGTAGAGGCGGTTGGAAGAATCGGCCGGGGGATCTCCGATTCGAGAACTGGAGAGCACCAGAACGTCGAGCCAGCCATCATTGTCGAAGTCAATGAAAGCGCAGCCGCATCCCATTGCTTCTATGACATAGTCGGCTTTTCGCGGATGGCCGCCAACACTTATTCCGGTAAGGCCGGCCTGCTTGGAGACATCAGTCAGGCGGGAGCGAAAGGGTATCCCGGAAGGTTTCCCCCGGGGAGCGGCCTTCACTTTGCGGGATGCCATTCCCTCACTGGGAGTTTGGCGTGCCGCCGCGCGCAACACCGGGACTGTTAGCCAGCGCAGAACACTACGCCGATTGAGCAGGTCCATTTACTAACATTGCTTCGTAAACAAGTACATCATACCGGCGGCTTGGAACACTTGGCCGCCGGTACCAGCGTTTGCGTTAGAAGCGCAAAGGGCGCGGATGCGCGCCGCCAAACCAAGAAGGAACTCGCTTTATCTTTGGGCGGCGTGCTCCACACTGCGACCGTTTTGCGCAAGTTCCTCAAAAGAGAATCTTCAAACCGATTTCGATTTGGCGGCCGAAGTTGCTTCCGTTGGTAGCAGTCTGTGCCCCGAATTGCCCGGCGGGAGAGCCCTGATAGAGCGCCTGACCGAAGGTGGAATCGTTGATGTTGGTGTCCGGATCGCCACGATTGAGTTTGTTCGTAGCATTGTAGGCACTCATTTTAAGCTGCGTTTGAATGCGTTCGGTGACATGGACGTTCTTCACCAGACTGGCATCCAGATCGATAAAGCTCGGGCCAGTCAGGCAGTTGTACTGGAGGGGATTCGTCTGACTCTGATACCCGCTCGGCAGACTGAAGACCGAGGTGTTGAACCAGTGTTGAGGTGTTGGGTTCGAGACACAGGGATTTCCGCTAACGTTCAGCGAACCGAAGCGCGGGAAGTCACCGCTGGTAAAGGTGAAAACACCTACCAGTTGCCAGCCACCGATGAGCGCGTCCACGACCCGGGGAGCATTGGCCAGATAGGTCCGGCCTTTCCCAATCGGCAGTTCGTAGCTGCCCGCCGCGGTAATCCGGTGATGCGGCTGATTGCTGTCCTGCCAGGTCAATTGATTGTTGTAGGTCTCCACATCGTTATTAAACTGCTGCACCTTCTCACGAATATAAACGTAGCCGAAGAGGAAGTTGTAGCCTTGGCTGAAACGCTTCTGAAGCTTGAATTCGCCTGAGTTATAGCGTTCGCTGGCGCCTAGCGTGCCCAGTTGGTAGAGAGGCCCGTAGAGCGGATATTTGACCAGCAGCGTGCTCAAGGGAACGGTTGGCTGGCTGTACAGATAACCCGGGATGATGGTGTTGTTCAGATAGTGATAGAAGGGGTTTGCAACCGCGGTGTTCAGTGCTCCCTGATACTTCTCTTCCAGTTGTGGGTTAATGTTATTGAGCGCCTGATTGTACTGTTGATCTCCGAAGTTGCTGAAGAAGGTGCCGCTGACTACCAACTGGCCAGGCAGTTGATGCTCAATCGTGAGATTGAGGCGATTATTAAACTCTTTCTTGAGGTTCTGCGGATACCAGAGTAGGGGCGATCCACCGCGGCCGGTATTCGTTCCCTGATACTTACCGATCGGCGCCAGAGGGCTGCTCGCCGGGAACGGGTTGGATAGCGTTGCGGAAGGTATGCCATTCTGCAAGGCAGCGGTGTACTGGTATCCGGTGACACCGAACAGGGGCGGTTCCAAAAACTCGATATCTTCGAAGCCGGATACCGGCGCGGACGTGAACAGGTACTCCGTCGGAGTGACATAGCGCGCGTATCCGAAGCGGACAGCGGTTTTGTCATTCACTCGATAGGCAACACCAAAGCGCGGCTGCAAGGCAAACAACTGAGGATTCCACATGCCAGGGTGCGAAGCGCTGGTGTAGTACCAGGCACCGTTGTAGCTGGTGTTGTTCCCGATGAGATTTGTGACCGCGGCAGGCATGGCCGGCAGGTTTGCTTTGATGGCCGGATCAATCTGCGAGAGGTTCAGCCCCTGTGCGAGGTTGTGCTGAGGGTCGTGCCATGGGCCTTCATATTCATCGCGCAAGCCCATCGTAATGGTCAGCTTTCGGTTCACTTTCCAATCGTCTCCAATGTACAAACCGAAGAATGAATCGATCGGGTCAGGAGACGGACCGCCCACCATTTCAGAACTCGGATCAAGCGCTCCAAGCAGGAAAGACGCGAATTGGTCACCATGGAGAAGTGTGTTCGGGTTCTGGAAGGTTTCCGCTGTCATCGCTGAGTTAAAGACGAACTGGGGAAGACCGGTCACAAGAGTATTGCCTCCGCTACGCCTCCAGTCGAACCCGGTCTTGATGTAATGAGATCCCCACTGGTGGGTGAGATTAGTGCTAAAAGACTCCGAGGCGGGAACCTGGTTCCAGAAGAAGTTAGGACCGCCAAAGGAGTTACCGCCGATATTCAGATTTGGATAGTAGATGGGCACTGAGGTTGAGGCGGCCTGATAGCCCTGATAGAAGTTATTGTTCGGCCAGAACTGACCCCAACCGCCACTGCCGAGCTCTCTTGACCGGTAGGCGTCGGTCAGGTCGTTCCAGCTTCCATGAAAATTGACCACGGTGGCTGAGCTTACGGACCAGATGGCGTCGGCAGAGACCTGGTCAGCGCCGCGCACCGCTCCCGATGGCTGGTAGAGCGCCGAATTGTTGGGCGTCGGATTGCTCGCGATGTCGTTTACCGCATAGCGGCCGTAATGGCCCGAAATTCGCCATTTATCGCTGATGTTGTAATCGACGCGATCGCTGACGTTGTAGTAGTTGAACTGATCGTTGTATCCCTTCTTGAAGTTGTTAACGCCGGTAATGTTGTCGCCCGGGTTATTCGGCGCCCAAAACTCGCTCATAAACTTCACTGAAAGGGGATCCATACGGCTGGTGGGAACCACATTGTTAACGAACGGCGTGCGTGTGACCGTGCCGTTCTGTGCCACCACCGTGGAATACGGATCGTAAATTGTACGTAACCCGCCTTCGATGTTGTAGGAGTGCGAGAAGTCGCCCGTGCGCTCCAGCGCGGTAGGCACGGTCACGACATAACTGCCGGGGGATCCCACCTGCCAATCCTCGATCGACATGAAGTTGAAAAGCTTGTTCTTGATGATCGGGTGTCCAAGAGTTCCGCCGAACATGTTCTGGCGGGTTGCGTTGTAGCTGTCGGTGGTGCGATCTTGCACAGCGCTCAGCCAGGGATAACGGCCGAGATAGAAGACTTCCCCATGCCACTGGTTGGTGCCGCCCTTAGTCGTGACGCTGATCAGTCCGCCCGCACTGTGGCCGGATTCGGCGTCGACACTGTTCTGGGAGACGATCTCTTCCTGCACGGCATCCTGGTTCGGCGGATAGCCGGCCTTGTGGCCCAGACCAATGGGGCTGCCGTCTACCAGGAGATTGTTCTTCAGGTTTGTGCCGCCGCCGAGATCGACGCTGTTCGGCGCCCAGGAATTGTAGGGCTGCATTTCACCGCGGGTGTTCACAGCAGCGGGTTCGAGCAGCGTGACCTTGAATGGGTTGCGATCAAGGCGGGGAGTATCGTTCGCCATCTTGGTGTCAATGGTCAACTCCTGATTGCTCGAGTTGAAGTCGACAGCGGGAGGCGTAGCTTCTACCGTGACGCTCTGCTGCAGGGTTCCCGGATTTAGCGACGCGTTCACAGTGACGTCGCCGCCGGATTGAACGTCGATATTGTCCTGCGTAAACTTGCCGAAGCCCGGGGCTTCGATGGTGACGGTATAAACCCCTGGATCAACGAAATCGAAAACGTACAGCCCGGCCGAATCGGCAGGCTTGGTGGATTTTACCCCTGTTTTGGTATTCGCCAACGTAACCGAAGCGCCAGGCAAGGCTGCGCTGCTTTGATCGGTAACCAATCCCCGGACATTGCCGCGATATGTCTGCGCGGACCCACTGCCGGCCACTCCCAATAGCAACACTGCCAAAAGACCGGACGTGGTCTTCAAACACTTGTTAATCATTTCACCCCGAAAACTACTTACTAGCCTGACTAGAGTGAATCTAGCAGAATACGGCTAACAAGTACAAGGAAAAATGTTTTCGTGCCGCATTACGAAGAAAAGCAGCCTGGTCGCCAGAAAGAAAAGGTGTGCGGGAGCAAGCTGAGTGGGAGCTTAGCGCCGGCTGAATTTGCGGAGAATATCGGGCCAAAATTCTTTCAAGACGTTAGAAGCGGCATCCACTCCAATTTGGCTGCCAAGCTTAACGCCCGCGTCCCCGGCGTCGCGTTCGTCCACATAGTACGCCTGGGAGATGGCTACCGCGACCGCATTGCCACCGATTTCGGAGTAGTTGAAACCGGTCTTGCCTGAATCGTTGTGGGTCCAGAAAATCTGTTCAACAGCATAACCTAAACGGCTTGCTCCGCTACCATAACCGCGCCGGAAGTATCGTGGGTCCTGATGCAGGAGTGCTGGGAAGATGGCCTCCGTCATATAGTCACCAATGACCAGGTCGCCGTAAGCCGTTCCAAAATATTGCCCGTATCCCGCGGCGCCTTGCCCGAAGGAACGATTGGAATTGCTGAGTTGCGACTCTCCTGCGAACGCCAACGCAAGGATCACTGTGCCACGGTCAAAGGCGTCCTGACTGGCAATATTAAATTTCTCGCGAGCCGTAAGAGGTTTGTAGTTCTGTAAACACGGAGAGGTGCGATAGTTCGGGACAATGCCAAAAAGACGCTTGGATTCCGGTGTCTCTGAAGCAGTGCACGAAGACGCTGCCGCCGCGGCGGCCCTGGACACTCCGGGTTGAGCGGGAGCGTTCGAAGTCTGAGCCGAGACGAGCCCGCCGGTTAACGACAGTGCCCACACGACCTGCGCGACTGTTCGCCAGGTTTTGGGCAGAGAGCGAGAGAGTTCGGGCGCGGCAGGATGCATCTGCTTGGTTGATGACCGAACGAGGATGCAAGTTCCAGACTACTTGCTGGTCATGGGCCAAAGTAGCTCGATACTCTGCCGCATCAGAGGAGATTAATTGATACCATTCAGGCGAGATAGTGCTCGGACCTATATGGTCAAGAAGAGGACATTGTTGGCGCAACCGATGAAAAGCTTCCCGGTATTTTCGATTCTGGCAATCTCTTTGTTCGCTGGACTGATGGCCTGCGACAAGAACCCGGCTCAGTCAGCAGCAGAACAGAGCGCAAGCGCGGATCCGGCACAGGCCAATTTGGCGACTACAGACGGTCAAACGCAAGGGGTAGCACCGCAGGCGGGCGCGCCACAGCAGGCTGCTCCGCAAGGACAAGCGCCCGTGCAGCAGGCCCAATCAGGTTCCCAGGCAGCTCCCCAGGCGTATCCACCCCAACCAGCGTCTGGAGACCAGGCTGCACAGCCGTACCAAAGTCAGCCCGCGCCGAACTATCAAAACCAACCTGCTCAAGATCAGAACTATAGTCAGAACTATTCTTCGGAAGACTACGACGATGATCCGGGCCAACAGCCGGTGTATGCCAGCCAGCCGCCACCGCCATTGCCAGAGTATAGCCAGCCGCCCTGTCCCGGCGAGAACTACTTGTGGACACCCGGGAGCTGGAGTTATGCCTCGTCCGGATACTACTGGGTTCCAGGCGCCTGGGTAGTCGCTCCTTTCGTAGGCGGACTTTGGACGCCGCCTTACTGGGGCTTCTACGGCGGACGCTATGGCTTCCACACCGGC
>CBAAAA010000031.1:0-18476 GCA_964658695.1 uncultured Solirubrobacteraceae bacterium
GGCCTTCCCAGGAGCGGCCCGGCACATATTCTTTGCCAAAGCGCCCGGCTAGGTCGTCGAAATAGCTGCGCATGCGATCGCTTCGTTTGGCAAGGACGAGAGAAAGAGCGGCCTGGTCGTCAGCGGCCTCGGGAATCTCGCCGGCGGCTTTTCGAAGCAGTTCGGGCAGGCCGTCGGGGGGTTGAAACGAGTAGAAAATGTTCTTTCCGGTACGGCGGTCGGTGACGAGTCCGGCCTGTTTCAGCTGGGCAAGGTGAGTCGAGACCTGACTCTGCCCTTTAGCAACGATTTCCTGCAGTTCAGCAACCGAGAGCTCTTCTCTCTCCAGCAAAAGCAGGAGCCGAACCCGGGCAGGCTCGCCCAACAGCTTAAGGGCTCGGAGAAAACTGAACATTCTTCTATCAACATATCAAGATTGTTCGATATATACTGTGAAAGAGGTTCTCAATGGGTACTACTACGCTGACTGGCGTTGCCACTGAATACAAGGTCGCCGATCTGGGCTTGGCCGACTGGGGAAGAAAAGAGATTTCCGTCGCCGAGCACGAGATGCCCGGCTTGATGTCGATTCGCAAGAAGTACGCTCCGCAGCGCCCGCTGGCCGGGGTACGAGTGACCGGGTCGCTGCATATGACGATCCAGACGGCCGTTTTGATCGAAACGCTGGTGGATCTGGGCGCGGATGTCCGCTGGGCGAGCTGCAACATTTTCTCCACACAGGATCATGCAGCGGCGGCGATTGCGACGGCTGGGGTTCCGGTGTTTGCGTGGAAAGGCGAGTCGCTGGAAGATTACTGGTGGTGCACTTACCAGGCGCTCAATCATGCCGACGGCACGGGTCCGCAGCTGGTGGTGGATGATGGCGGCGATGTGACGCTGCTGATCCATAAAGGCTATCAGCTGGAAGAAGGCAGCGACTGGGTGAACACTCCTTCGGGCAATCACGAAGAGCAGGTCATCAAGGATCTGTTGAAGAGGGTGCACGCGGAGGATCCAACGCGCTGGCACACGGTGGCAAAGGAGTGGCGCGGCGTTTCAGAAGAGACCACGACGGGCGTGCACCGGCTGTATAAGATGCAAGAGCTCGGGAAGCTGCTGGTGCCGGCGATCAATGTGAATGACTCGGTGACTAAGTCGAAGTTCGACAATCTGTATGGCTGCCGGGAGTCGCTGGCGGATGGCATCAAGCGCGCGACCGATGTCATGGTGGCGGGTAAAGTGGCCGTTATCTGCGGCTACGGCGATGTGGGTAAGGGTTCGGCGCACTCACTGCGCGGGATGGGCGCACGGGTGATTGTCACCGAGATCGATCCGATCAATGCGCTGCAGGCGGCGATGGAGGGCTTCGAAGTTACTACGGTTGAAGATACTCTGGGGCGCGGCGATATCTATGTGACTTGTACCGGTAACTTGGACATTATCACGCTGGAACACATGCAGTACATGAAGGATCAGGCAATTGTTTGTAACATTGGCCATTTCGATAACGAGATCCAGGTGGACCGGCTGAACGAGGAGAAGGGCGTAAAGCGGACTAACATCAAGCCGCAGGTGGACATGTACACGTTCGCGGACGGGCATAGCATCTACATGCTGGCGGAGGGACGGCTGGTGAATCTTGGTTGTGCTACCGGGCATCCGAGCTTTGTCATGAGCAACAGCTTTGCGAATCAGACGCTGGCACAGCTTGATTTGTGGGCAAATAAAGACACTTACAAGGTTGGTGTTTATACTTTGCCGAAGAAGCTGGACGAGGAAGTGGCGCGGCTGCACCTGGAGAAGATCGGGGTGAAGTTGACGACGCTAAGTCCGAAGCAAGCGGAGTATCTTGGTGTTGCTCCGGACGGTCCTTATAAGCCGGAGCATTACCGGTATTAGGCGTTAATTGAGTTACTTCCGGTGAGCGCCCGGCGGCTTTTTTTCGCTGAGCGCTCAAGAAGAGTCAGAACCGCTGATCCTCTGGTGCTTCTCAGAAAGGCGAGCGCTGACTCTTTGGTGAGCTGAGGTAGGGTGATCCGGTCTGATTGCGGCGTTTGGAACTCTTAGGCCGCCCAGAAACCTTGCTAGCGCTCTTAGAATTAGTTTTCTCAATCAAAGGCGGGTCATTTGGCGGGGGAGGCGGACTGTTGATTCGAGCATTCACTTCCACCAAAGATGACTTATGGGTCCGCCGAGGACGAAAGAAGAATTGCGATCACAACCACCAATCTGGTCGTAGCGATCTGGTAAGCTCGACTTACATTCTCTGCCTGAATCTTCACTTCATCTGCCTGAGTTTTGACTTCCCTGAGCTTCTTGGCCAAATCGGCAGTGATAGCATTTGCAACTAGTGTAATGTCCCGTAAATACCTTGCAAAAGTAAGTTGTTTTCGACTATTCTAAGGTATGGCCTTTGGTCGTCCTAAGACTACCCTTGAGCTGAGTGATGAAGAGCGCCGTCAACTGTTGGGAATGGCGAACTCGCGACCGCTTCCTCATGCCCTGGTGGCCCGCGCCAAGGTGGTGCTGTGGTCAGTTGAGGGTGAAAGCAACACGCAAATTGCGGAGCGTCTGCAATGGACAAAGGCCACCGTCAGGAAATGGCGCAAGCGATTTATCGAGCATCGACTGGCCGGCCTCTACGACTCAGAAATAGGCTCGTTAGTTTCCTGCAACGCCATGCGGGATATAAATTCTGATAGGCCAATTAATTCGTTAGTTCCAATCTGGCCCATATCAAGGTAGGGTATAGCCCGAATTGAGTTTCCGGATTTAAGTTTTTTGGAGACTCGACGAGAAGATGAATCTTGCGAGAAACTCTCCGTAGCATCTTTCGATCTTCGTCGGACCACTTAGCACAGTTCAATCCTTCCTCCAGGAGCACAAGTTTCGCCGCCTCCTTGTAGTCCCGGCGCTCCGCCTGTCGTTTGAATTTTATGATGCGCAATAGCGAGGCGTTCTTGAGAATCACGTCGCCGTAGCATTCGTCAAGTCGTAATGTTTGATTGTTCCCAACATAAGTGGGCAGAGGATTCCGGTTCGGTGCGTTAAGCCCAATCTGAAGTCTAAGACCGTAGAGGAAGCTCCCGATGACGTGATTTTCGCTGACTTCATCCATTTCGGAATCTTCCAACATCTTACGTCCCTGGATCGAAGATACAGAGGCCAGTGAATCGCTCAAGGCGTGAAGCTGACGACGATAGGTTCGAAGCAGGCGGAGTATCTCGGTGTGGCTCCTGAGGGTCCTTATAAGGCGGAGCATTACCGGTATTCGCAAATTGCGGTGCCTGCATTCGTCTGCCTATGGAGCCGATGGGATCTTCGACTCCATAGACAGATATTGCTGGTCACTGACCTGTTCCATCCAGTCGACGACCTTGACGTCCAGCTTCTCCTGAATGGCGATGTGGGTCATAGCGGTGGTGGGCGATGCGCCGTGCCAGTGCTTCTCTCCGGGTGAGAACCAGACTACATCGCCCGGACGAATCTCTTCGATCGGACCACCTTCACGCTGAGCCCGGCCGCAGCCCGCAGTGACTATCAACGTCTGTCCAAGCGGATGAGTATGCCAGGCCGTTCGTGCGCCGGGTTCGAAAGTTACGCTGGCGCCTTGCACTAACGCCGGATCGGGGGATTGGAAGAGCGGATCGATACGGACTGTTCCAGTGAACCAATCGGAAGGTCCCTTCGTAGAAGGCTGTGAGCCGGCTCGTTTGATATCCATTGTGTTGTCGTTCTCAGTTTACGAAGCCGCTATGCCGTGACGTACCTGCTATTCAGCGCGAAGCGCATCGGCAGGATCAATGGAAAGCATGCGCGCAGTTGCGCTCCAGGCTGCCGTCAGGCCTGTGAGTAACAGCAATGCCGCCCCGGCTGTGCACGTCCAAACGGTGGGTTGCGCGGCGTTTTCAAGCAGGTGCGACAGGTACCGCGCCGAAGCAAGGGAGAGAATAATTCCCGAAGCGGCTCCTACGAGTATCGGCATCAGGCTCTCGCGGAGCATCATGCCTCGGAGGCGCTGACTAGAAGCTCCCACTGCCATTCGGATGCCCATCTCATGCCTGCGTTGTGCAATGGAATGAGATGCTGTTCCGTAGATACCAACAGCAACCAGCAACGCTGCCAACAGGGCCAAAAAAGCTGTTGTAGCGGTATAGAACCTGGGACGTGAAAGAACGTCGTCGAGGCGCTGATCAAGCGTCTTCACATCATAGACCGGTACCTCGGAATCTATGCTCCGAACCGCATCCCGGCACTGAGCCAGGTAGGCAGCAGGCTCCCCGCTTACTCTCGCCACAAAAGTCAACGCGGGCGGCGGCTCCTCTTGTATCGGCCAATAAATCTCCGGTTCACCGGGATGAGCAGGACCGGCGAAGCGCGCCGTCGTCACCACTCCGGCAATCAAGTAGGACGTGTGCCAACCGGATGCGGTCAGCTTCCGACCGACAATCGTCCTTCCCAGGCCCGTGCCATTTGCAAATGCGTCGTTGACGATGACTGTGCGTTCGGAATGTTCCTTCTCGTTTTCCGCGAAGTCGTGGCCTGCAAGGAAGCTGGTTCCCATTGCTCTGAAATAGCCAGGCATCACGGCATTCATAACGATTTGCTTTACCGTCTGCCCGGAATCAAGCTTGAAAGCGTTAGCCATATAGATGCTATTCGCCAGCGGCAAATAACTGACAGCGCCTGCGACCTGGACACCCGGAACGGAGCGAAGCCGATGGAGCGCCTCGCTGTAGTATTGCCACTCACCGGAGCCGCTGTGTCTGGTTCCCTGTATCGAGACGTTCAGTGTGATTACGCTTGCTGGATGAAAACCAAGGTTCACATTAAGCAGCCGTAGAAATGTGCGCCCCATCGCCAGTGAGCTGGTGAGGAGAGCGAGCGTCAGAGCGGCCTGAAGAATCACGAGAGCCGCCCTTGCTCGCTTCGTACCCATGCTCACTGAGGCGGTTTGGTTCCGGACGACTTGCCCGGACGGCTGAAGACGCCCAATGAGCCAAGCGGGCACGACGCCAAACACGATGCCCATGACAAGGGCTAAAGCGGCTGCAAAGCCGAGCACCCGCCAATCCAATATGTTGTATCCTTGCGTGGCAAGTTGCGCCGGAGCGACCGAAGACGCAATCCTTGAAGTCCAGTGTGCGATCACCAATCCAAGTGCGGCTCCCGTGATGGTCAAGAGCGTCGCCTCTGTTACAAGTTGCTGCAAGATTCGGGCGCGACTGGCTCCCAAGGCTGCGCGCAATTCCAATTCCCCCTGCCTCTCGGTCGCTCGCGAAAGTAGTAGTTGGGCTACGTTGGCGCACGCCGTCAGGAGCACCAACAAAGTCATGCCCGCGAGTACCCAGCTGGCTTGCCGCACTGGTCCCGCAAGTTGATCTCGGAGTGAGCCGATGTGCGGGCGATTTTGTTCGTCTGCATTCAGAACTCCGAAGTTGTCGGGGTGAGCGCGGCGAACCTCTGCCTGAAACATCTCCCGGGCTGCTGGAAGCGTGACTCCCTGCTTCAGACGGCCTATGGTCTGAATCAAGAAAGCACCACGTTTCGGCGTTCGTTCAAAATCGAACACCGTAGGAGTCCAAATGCTCGTCCTTCCCGGATAATCGAAGTTTGCCGGCGCAACACCGACGACAGTGAACAACCGGCCGTTCAAGTGGAGAGATGTGCCCGAAACCGCCGGGTTCCCGGCGAAAAGCTGCTGCCACAAACCGTAGCTGATCACGGCAATGCTGTCGCGGCCGTCGATGTCCTCATCCGGGGAAAAGGTTCGCCCTATAACCGGTTGGGTCCCCAGCAGTTGAAAGAAGTTGGCTGATGTCTCAGCAATCTTGACGCGAAGCGCGGTCCGTTCTCCGGTAAGGTTCATGTCTGACGAGGAAAAAGCCGCTGTGCCTTGCAGATAGGGACTGTGATGGTACCAGGCAGTGAACGCGGAACGTCCATTCATTGCGCTCACGGGAGACAGCCACAGCTCAGTAAGCTGGGCCGGGTTTGAGAATGGCAGGCTTCGGAGCATCAATGCATTCAACACGCTGAAGACGCCTGTACTGGCTCCCATTGCCAGCCCCAATGCGAGGACCGTCAAAGCGGTGACAAAGAAGCGGTTCTGGTAAATACGGAGCGAATGTTTCAGGTCAAGCTTCAACTCGCGAAAGAACTCACTGGGCACTGATGTCGCTAGATCCTCAACTGCATGCAGCCACAGCCGAGCGCGACCCCAGCGGCCCTTGGTCTCAAAATACTCGTCCCTGAACTGACGTTGCATCGGCATTTGGTACTCCTCTCGAAATCGCGCCGGATAGAGTTTCAAAAGCCACCCGTAAAGTTTTAACTGGGTCCGCATGGTCTTCTCAGGCAAGTCTCGGCAGCGCGAGATGTGATTCGGCCAGACGGACCAGATCGCGTAACCGGATTGCCTCGGCCTCTACAACGCGTTGGCCTAAGGTCGTGATCCGGTAGTACCGGCGGCGTTCATCGTCGAGGTGCGAATCGGGGCGTTCGGCGGACTCTTCGATGAGCCCCGCTTCCAGCATCTTATTAATGGAGCCGTAGAGCGCACCGGAACCGAGATTCAACTTGCCTTCGGTGCGCTGCAGGATAGCGCGCTTGAGGGCATAGCCGTGTCGCTCCCCTTCGGTCAATGCCAGCAACATGTGGAAGACCGGCAAAGATAATGGGAGAAGATGGTCGACTTCGCGGCGTTTTGAGATTGTCATACTATGTCATTTCTTGACTTAGTATAACAAAATCTTTTACTTTTCTCCTGCCGATGATTGCGAAGGGGCGCCGAGGCCAACTGAAGTCAGATACGTGCGGTTCACCTGGAGATTAGAGCGAAGCCGGTTGGATGAGTCATACGACCTTAACAGAAGACTTTACTGCGCTATGGCCGGTGCTGAACGCCAAGGCTATTCGCCTGGCGGGAATCTTTCCCCCCTTCAGGTCGTGACCGGCTCCTTCGATTTCGAGGAGCGACTTAGGGCCGGGTATTAAATCGAGCGCTTGCATTAATTCATCGATGGAAGCAAACGGATCTTTCGTTCCATGGACGAAGGTGCATGTTGTTCGAATTAGCGGGAAGTGAGCGGTGCGCAATTGGTCCGGCTTGTTCGGTGGATGAAGGGGGTAAGACAACAAGAGGAGGCCACTGACGAGTTCCGGTTGTTCCGCGGCGAGCATGCTTGCCTGGCGACCGCCGTACGAGTGGCCACCGATGTAAATTTCTTTGTTTATGGTCCGCCGGAGGGCTTCGACGGCTTGGCGCAGCCCTTCGCGATCGGCGGCCGCTTGCGCGGGAAATGGTGGTCCGGAGCGCCTGTGTTGACGGAATGGCAGATCGCATCGCAGCACTGCGAAGTTCAATCCGGTGAAGGCATTGGCCAACGCAATGAGGAGCGGCGTTTGGCAGTTGGCTCCCGCGCCATGTGTGAGGACGATTCCGCCGGTTGGCGCTTGGTGTTCTACCTGGTGCAAGTAGCCGTCTACGCCGTCTCTTAGGAGGCGGATTGGCGTAGGGCTCATCGTCCCAGTTTAGACATGGAACTTTAATACTCATCGTTAGGATCAGGCACTCGCTCTCGCGACGCCTGTTCCTGACGGCTTCGCGTCCACCGGCTCGCGATTCCAATCAGGCTTGCGGCGGATTTGTCGTGGAATTCGATATGGCTCGGCCGCTCAAGATCGGCAAGCAGCCCCGGCTGCGTCGGGCGCAACTACATCGAAGGGCTGTTTCTCAGCTCCGGTGTGATTCAAAGCCCGGACTATACGATGAAGCAACTGGTGCGTGTCGCTTCCCTGCTCCGCAAGGAACATAAGTTCGACGGACTGAGTGAGTTCCTGAGAGGAGTGACGCGTTTCGGGCACATCTTTCTAACATGCAAGTAACATCAGAGCGCCGCGAGGCGGTCACGATCGAGGTTTTCCAACAACAGGCTCCCTTCGCCTGTCGCAAGATCACAGGTGAGATCGAGAAATCGGACAATTCAAAATTGATCCTGCTGACAGCGGACGAGATTGAACCGTCTACCTCTATCTCGGCGCGAAGTAAAAACCTGTTGTTCAATGGACACGTTACCAGGTGCATCCCGCATGTCATGGCGGGCTGGGAAGTTCACATCCGCTTGAGCCGAACTCTCTTGGTGGTTTGATGCGCATAGCACGGCCCTGCGGACTCTTGGACAGCAGCGCTACTTAAGCGACAATCGCAGTGATGGCTATCGATCCCTCCGCATATGTCGCTCCTACCGCCCGAGTGGATCAGAGCGCATCGATCGGCCCTGGAACCCGAGTCGGAGAGTTTTGCATAGTTGAACAGGATGTTGTCATCGGTGCAAACTGCCTGCTTGATTCATACGTTTACATCAAGAGATGGACGACACTCGGCGACCGGAACGAGATCTCGGCAGGCACGGTGTTGGGTACGGACCCCCTGGATAGAGCCTTTTCCGGGGAGCGGAGTTATCTGGTCATTGGCAACGATAACAAGATCCGCGAACACTATACGATCTCGCGAGGAACAAAGCCGGAATCAGAGACACGCATCGGGAATGGCAACTTCATCATGACCTCCGGACATATTGCACACAATTGCAATCTGGGCGATGACATTGTGGTGGCGAGCTGTGCGTTGATAGCCGGGTACGCCGAACTGGAGAGTCAAGCCTTCATATCAGGAGGTGTGGTGGTACATCAGTTTTCGAGGGTGGGGAGGTTGGCGATGGTGGGCGGAAACACACGCGTCAACAAGGACGTGCCGCCATACTTACTATGCTCAGATTTCAACGTTGCGCCGAAGGGTCTCAATTTGGTCGGGCTGAAACGCGCAGGATTCTCGCTAGAGGATGTTAGAAAGTTGAAAACGGCGTATAAACTGCTTTACAGAAGTGGCCTGAAACTGGAAGAGTCGCTCTCCCGCATCGCACTGGAGACACCGTCTGAGCACACGCGCCACTTAGTGGAGTTTATCCGAAACAGCAAGCGTGGTATCGTGCGCGAGCGATCGAGCACGGGAGGCGGCGAAGATTAAGAGCCCTGCTTGGCTCCTGCGCGAGCGAGTTGAGTGTGGCTGAGCGAGCTTGCGTACATAGCGACACCTTTGAACAGGGCTTCGGCCATCTTCTGGCGCTGTTCGCTGCGTGTCATCAGCCGCTCGTCATGGGGGTTCGATACAAAGCCAATCTCAGCAAGAATGGACGGCATGGTGGCGCCGATTAACACCAGAAATGGCGCCTGCCTGACGCCGCGATCCTTGGATTGATTGTTCATCTTAGCGGACATAACCGAGAGAGAGGTTTGGACCTGTTGTGCGAACTGCCGGGATTCCTCCATTTTGGTTTGTAGAACCGCACGATGGAGTAGATCGTTCAAATCGGAAATCGCGCTGGTCGCCGTTGCATTTTCGCGTGTGGCCAAGTCGAGGGAAGCTTTGTCCGCGGTGAAGTTGAAATAGTAGGTCTCGACGCCGGTTGCGCTTGCGGCGGGCGAGGAGTTCGCGTGGATAGAGATGAACAGATCGGCCTTCTGATCGTTGGCGATTTTGGTGCGGTCTTCGAGCGGGATAAACACGTCATCGGAACGCGTGAACACGACGTCTGCCCCTAGTTTTAATTTGACGAGAGCGCCCAGTCTCAGCGCCACATCGAGCACCAGGGCTTTTTCCTGCAGTCCATCGGGGCCAATGGTCCCGGTATCGTGGCCACCATGTCCGGCATCGATCACTACCTTGCCGAGCTTTAATCCAAACACTCGAACCAACGAGCGGTCCGTAGTGGGATCCATCTTGGCCGGGGCAGCGAGAGCGGGAGAGGGCACGCTGACGGGCGGCGGAAGGACAGGCGTCGCCGTCAGGGGAGGAGCGGTTGAGTTGACTACGCTGCTATTAGGTGTATTCAGCGCCGTCTGGACCGTGGGCGGCGGATCAGCGGGTGTCACGCGTGGAGGATAACTCGGGGTAGTTCGTTGTGAGGCGCCGCGATCCGGGTACGGCGACTGCGTATAAGGATATTGCGAATAGGGCGAAGGCGGCTGGGCCGAAGGCGGCCTGGCAGGGAGGCTCTGGGCCGGTTGTGAACTGATCGGAGCGGAGGGACTGGAACCAGATGACGCCGCGGCCGATGGAACTGATGGAGATGTGGAAGCATCGGGGCTGCTGCCTCCAGTAAAACTGCGGCGGACCGAAAGCGCCGCCAAGCCTGTTCCTCTCGGCCGCACCTCTATGATCAGCCTGTCCGGGTTCACGAGTTGTGAGGAAACGACCTCGACACTGGTCACCAGGTCAAAGACGACGCGGGTTGTGACAGAACCAATCTGCGCCACACGGATCTGCTTTACCAGTTGATCGCCCACCTGAATGGTCTCGAGGCCTCGAACCGCGGCAGCAGGCGCGCGCAAGCCATCGAGGTCGAAATAAAGTCGCGGCGGCGTCTGGATCTGATCGGACTTCAGCCGGTAAGCGCCTTCAGTCTGTATGGCTACCCGAGTGACATTTCCGAAAGACCAGAAGCGAATCGCTTGGACGCGAGGCGCTGGATAGGCTTGCGCCGCAACTGCGCCCGAAGGCAGAAGCGATGCCGCCGCTAAAGCGACCGGTGCTGTCCAAAGACGAAGTCGTGCCATGAGGTCAGTCGACGGGATCGGTCATCAGTCCGTCTCCGGGTGATGGAGCAACAGCGATAGCGGCCGATGACAAGACATAAACAGAAAGACTGAATCTTAAAGAACAGAAAGACTGAATCTTGTTGTCTGATTATATCCCGGAATCGACCAGGCGACCGGATGCTAGTATTTGGGCATGTTAACGGCCGGCTTCGTCCTGGTTGGAGGAAAAAGCCGCCGTATGGGACAAGATAAAGCGCTTCTTCCCTGGAAGGCTGGGGTTCTGGTGGAGGACGTTGCAGATAACGCGGCCGCGGTCTCCGGGAGCGTCACGCTGATCGGCGATCCAGCGCGCTATACGCATCTGAAATATCCGTGCATTCCCGACCTGCGTCCTGGCCTTGGACCGTTGAGCGGAATTGAAACCGCTTTGGCGTGCGGGCGCGCGGAGTTAAACCTGATCCTCGCTTGCGACATGCCAGAGATAGAACCCGGTCATCTCGCTGCTCTCCTCGCTGCTGCAATGGGCTCGGATGATCAATGTGTGGTGACACAGGATGCCAGCGGAGAAGTTCATCCATTGTGTGCCGTGTATCGCAGCACTTGCCTTCCGGCGATCCAACAGGCATTGGACGAAGGCCGTCTGAAACTCACGCGAGTGGTTCAGGATCTTCAGTCAAAGGTGATCTCAATGCGGGGCCGTATTTGCAACATCAACTCAATGGACGAATGGAACGCGATCCAACATGGCTAATGACTCGACGAGAGATGAGGAAGGGTACCCACACTACATCGAGTTCCGGGATGTTAGTAAGAGCTTCGATCGTCCGGTACTGAAGCACGTGAGCTTTTATGTCGATGCCGGAAAGACGCTGGCGATCATCGGGCGAAGCGGCGTCGGCAAATCGGTGACGTTGAGTAACATCATGGGTTTTCTGAAGCCTGATTCCGGAAGAGTGATTGTGGCGAACACCGACATCACGGACATGGCGGAGCAGGAACTGCGGGGGATACGAAGGCGCGTGACCATGGTGTTCCAGTCGGGGGCTCTCTTTGATTCGCTGACTATCCGGGAAAACATCCTGTTTTCGCTGGAGCTGCGGGAAGACTACAACGAAGAGAACAAGGACGAAGTGGTCGAGGGTCTGTTAAAGATGGTCGATCTTGAGAGCGTGGGCGACATGTACCCGAATGATTTGTCCACGGGCTACAAGCGTGCTGTGGCGATCGCGCGAGCGCTTGCGGCTCAGCCTGAATGCATTCTGTACGACGAGCCGACTACGATGGTGGACCCGATCATGTCTGACGATCTAGGTAACCTGATGCTGCGCTTGAAGAAGCAGTTAAAGCTGACCTCGGTCGTTGTCACGCACGACCTCGACCTGATGCGCAAAGTGGCTGACTCGCTGGTTTTCCTCTACAAAGGTGAAGCAATCTATTTCGGACCGGTGGCGGGTTTCGACAAGTGCGACAACCCGCATGTGAAGGAGTTCCTGGCGATGGACCGGGTGGAGATAGTCGCGGCTGGGGACGAAGGCTAGGCGCCTCCGGCAAGGCGTTTCCGTGCGCTCAACCACATCCTTCTCAGCCAGTCGCCTCCTGGCTGCTTAGGCTTTGCGGAAGTCATGGCGGGTGTGTTGCGTGCGAATTTTTGCGGGTCGTAATTCTCCTGTCCCGTGAGGTGAACCCGCACACCATCGAAGTTGTAGGTTCTTTGCTCAAACTTCCCGTTGTCGTCTCTTAGGACGAGATGAAAAGTACGACCCTTGCCGGAACTTTCCGCCGGGTCCACGCGAACGGGAAAGTAGCCCTCGACGTCGTGATCCCGATACGAGGTTTCGTAGCGATGTCTGTGACGATTCCACAAGAAGACCCGCCAAGCGTCAAAGTCGAACGGTTCCTGGGCTGAAGCGGTTGTCCAAAGCCAGTTGTGGCGCGGGCCTTTTTCTTCATCCTGCACTACGCCCAGATCGAAGTAGGAGGTGATGCGCTTGCCTTCCGCATACTGGGCCACTTCGTCCGGAATCGACATGATGAGATTTCGAGACAGTACCCATCCGCATTGCTTATCCTTCGTACGGACGAGCGTCCAGTCCTCCATGGGCACTGGCTTTTTCGGCGGCTCTGGCGAGGGACGAAGCAATTGCCGCGGAGGCGGCTGCGCAGCCACCCGGCCGGTTGAAAGATCGAGCCAGTTGTCAGGGGCTTTGGGTGCGGGTGGACTGGCGGGCAGGTGGTAGCTGTTTTTCGCTTTGCGCTCCTTACGCTCCTTTCGGGAGGCGGCTGCCGCAGTCTGGGGCAGCGTAAACACCGGGACCTTGGGCGGCCCGGTTACCTTTAGCTGCAATTGGTGAGCGAGCACTTCCACTGAACCGCCCTCGGCGATTCTTGCGAACGCGGCCGACTGGCGATCCGGTTCGAGATGGATGTTGAGGGCCTCAAACACCGTGGCCGAGCCTTCGGAGGATAACCCCAATGCATAAGCCTTGGCCTTGCGAACCTCGTTCATCTGGTCCGGGGTAAGTAACTGCGTGGCGTCGATCCAGCCTTCCGCCCCCTTGCTGGAACGAATTCTCGCGAAGCGTCGACGGACTTCGAGAATCTGGACGCGGTCTCCGTGATTGAGCACAGCGACGGAATTCGTACGGTCGGCCAAGGCGGGCCTGAGATTGATGGATGCGGGGGCGATGAAGGCAGAGGCAACCTCATCGGCTGGCTCTGGACGGCAACTTATGGTGAAGGCAAGCAGGACGGCGAGAAATGCAATCTCCCCTCGCAAGCGCGACATTCTGTCAGTGCGGGAACAAACGGCCAAGTTCTTTTAAAATACAGTGGTCCATCACAACCGGGACACCTGCCGCTTCGGAGCGTGCGGCGGCTTCCTGGTGGACAACACCTTCCTGCATCCAGATAAGGCGGACTTTTTTCTCCAATGCGGCCTCTACCACTTCGGGAACAAACTCGGGACGCCGAAAGATATCGACGATGTCAATTTGATCCGGAACATCATGCAGCGTGGGATAGCAGCGCTCGCCGAGAACTTCGGTCTCGTTGGGATTGACCGGAATGACATGGTAGCCCTGGCGCTGCAGGAAGCGGGCCACCCCGAGGCTGGCGCGCATGGGCGAGTTCGACAAGCCAACCACGGCAATGGTCTTTGCAGACTCGAGAAGTTCTTTTAATTGAACGTCACTCAGCATCCGCCTTCCCTTCTTCGAGATGCAGCAACTTTTCGAAACGCTCCACTTCGCGTTTGGTCAGAGTACGATAGGCTCCGGGCTTCAAGTCGCCGAGTTCCAGAAAGCCGATTTTGACGCGCTTCAGCTTCTCGACAAGGAAGCCGAAATGTTTGAACATGATCCGGATCTGGTTCTGGCGCCCTTCAACGAGACGCACCTCGTACCAGGGATTCAGGGTCTTGCGCAGCAGTTTCAATCCCGCCGGCGCAGTTCTACGCCCATGCATCGGAATGCCGCGCCGGAAAACTTCTTCCTGTTCCTGGGTGAGGGCGCCATTGGTTTTCACCAGATATGTTTTGGTGACGTGGCTGGCGGGTGAGGTTAGTTTGTTGGCGAAATCTCCGTCATTGGTGAGCAGCAGCAGACCTTCGCTGGCGTAATCGAGCCGGCCAACAGGGTAAATGCGCTCGCGTAGGCCTTTAAAAAACGACATCACGGTCTCACGCCCTTCGGGGTCTCGAACGGTGGTCACAATATTCTTCGGCTTGTTCAGAGCAATGTAAATGTGGTGCTTCGGTTCACTGAGAACGCGGCCATCCACTTTGACTTTGTCCACCGCGAGATCGGCCTTCGATCCAAGTTCTGTGATGGTCGCTCCATTCACCGATACCCTGCCCGCAACGATCAGTTCTTCCGCTTTGCGGCGGCTTGCAACGCCGGCGTGCGCCAATATTTTCTGTAGTCGTTCTTCAGGCATCCACTTTTTGCTCTTCCAGTTTCGATTCTTCTTCCGCGGCGGGCTGAGGAGGGGCAGCCGCCGCGGGCGGTGCAAGTTCATCCCCATCGCCCAGCGCCATCCTACCCAGTTCTTCAAATTCTTTCAAGGTCGGCAATTCCGCCAGGGAACTGAGTCCAAAGTGAATCAGGAACTCGCGCGTGGTCTTGTACATGATGGGCTTGCCGATTACGTTCTTGCGTCCGGCGGTGGCGATCAGTTTTCGATCAAGCAGTGTCTTGAGTACACCGGTACCCTGGACCCCGCGGATCTCCATGATCTCGGGCGCCGTGATGGGCTGCTTGTAGGCGACTACGGCGAGCGTTTCTAGAGCAGCGAGCGACAGCTTAAGAGGAGGCTGCAGCCTTTTGACGAACAGCCGGATGGCTTCATGGTGCTCCGGCTTGGTGGACATTTTGTATCCACCTGCGAGTTCACGCACGCTCAGGCCCCGGTCGGGAGCGGAGTATTCGACCAAAAGCTGGTTCAGGATCTCTCTCACCCGATCGAGAGGCTGCTGGACGGCGCTGGCGATTTGCTGAGGGGTCAGCGGCTCGTCTGTAATGTAGATAGCAGCTTCGATGACCGCTTTGAGGAGGGAAGCGTTTTCTTCAGGCGCCGGTTCGGTGACTGCTTCAGCGATGAGAACATCGCCATCAGCTTCGGGTTGATCACCTTCAGGCCCTGGCAAATCAGTGTCGGCTTCGGCGTAAATGCTGTCGTCCGCTGCCAGGGGCGAGGCAACATCCTGTTCAGCCTCACGGCTGTCTTCCACTTCATCCATGCTGTCAGTTACTTGTATTCCTCTTCGATGGCGGCCAGGTCTTCGGTAATTACTTCGCTTTCCTCAAAACCAGGGCCGCGAAGAATGCCGATATCGCCGAAGGCTTCACCCTGCAAGAGTTCAATGGCCTGCCGCTTCACTAACTCCAGGATCGCAAGAAAGAGGCAGATCATGCCCTTTCGGGAATGCTGCGCCTCCAGCAACTCGGTTGCCGAGAGCGGGTCAGTACGACGATAACGGAGCAGCCGGGCCTGCAGGAGCTGGATCATCTCCGGCACGCCGACGTCTTCGCGGCCGACCTCGTAGAGCGGTCGGTTCTTGGTGCGCTCGAGAATGGTCTGGAAGGTTTTTACCAGGTCGAAGATGGTGACGGCGAGCCCGGGGCCTTCGCTTTCGGCTACGAAGGTTTCAATCTGTGGATTTGACCAGACCGCTTCCTCCACGATGCGCTTCTGATGGAGCATCTCGGCCGCACTTTTGAAGCGTTCGTGCTGAATGAGTTGATCCACCAATTCGGCGCGCGGATCTTCCTCGGGCGAAATTTTGTCCAGCTCCGGATCGCGGGGCAGCAGCAGCTTGCTCTTGATATGGATCAGAGTCGCCGCCATAAAGACAAATTCCGAGCTGAGTTCGATGTCCAATTGCGCGGCTCGCTGCATATAGTCGAGGTACTGCCCGGTGATCTGGGCGATCGGAATGTTGTATACGTTGATCTGCTGACGCCGGATCAGGTCCAGCAGCAGGTCCAGCGGTCCCTCGTATTGTTCCAGATGGAAGTTTAGGGGGGCTGACACTCGACTCTACATTAGCAAAAGCGGCGATTTTCCGGCCATCTGCCAGCCTTTAGCGTGTGGCTCGCCGCAGGTCGATTTCCTTCAAGATTTCCTTGGCGTGGTCGATAAGGATTCTGATGGCGGCCAGACCATGTCGGTGGATTGCGGGGGTGGTGTGGCTTTTGTCGGCCTTTGCGGCTGACGGGCAGCATTGGGCTTTCCAGAACTATGGCCGGGAGAGCGGCCTGACCAATCCGACTATTCTTGCCTTACAGCAGGACGAGCAAGGATATCTCTGGGTGAGTACGGAAGGTGGTCTTTTCCGATACGATGGAGACCGGTTCCAGGCATTCAACGCAAATCGACCGGGGCACGCCGCTTTGGTCACCAGTCTCCACAAGTCGCCGGACGGACAACTCTGGGCCGGCTCGATGGCGGGGCTTTTCCGGTGGTCCGGCGATCACTTTCAGGCGGTGCCTGGATTAGAGAATGTGGAACTGGAGGGGGCGCAGCCCATTGGGAGCGACGCCAGACAGCTCTACGTGGCTTCGAAACTGGGGCTCTGGTCATACCCACTGGCAGGCGGCGAACGGCCTCGACGACTGAGTGGACGATCTATTGCTAGCGTATTGGCAGGCCGTGATGGAAGCGTGTGGTTCGGCTGCGACTCGTCGCTGTGCAATCTGCGCGATGGCGTTCTGTCGGAGTGGAACGACAGAAGGGGAATGCCTGCCGGGCCGTGGAGTGCGATTACGGAAGACGCGAGCGGCGCCCTGTGGATCCGGTCGGAGGAAGGGGTGTGGGTCCGGGACGACGCCGCAGGATCGTTTCACCATATAGCCAGTCTAGAGTCGAGCCATCGAGTGGCGCTGGTTCCCGGGAGCCATGGGGAAGTAATTACGCCAAATATCGGCGGGGTCGCCATCTGCACGCGCAAGGGCTGCCGCAGCTACGGAGTCGAGAGCGGGCTGCAAGGCCCGGAAGTGTTGGCCGCATACGAGGACCGGGAAGGCTCGTTATGGATTGGATATAGCGGGCACGGTCTGGCGCGCTGGTTGGGACGCGAGGAGTGGCAGAGCTTTGCTGAACCTGAGGGGCTCACGGATACATCGGTCTGGCGAATTGTGCATGATCGATCGGGGGAACTTTGGGTTGCGACGAACCGAGGACTGTTTCGTGGAGTGAAGAAAGACGGCCGATGGCATTTCCATCGTTCGGACGTTTTGCATGCATGGACTGTCTATGGCCTGATTGCGGACCCGGACGGCTCGTTATGGATGGGAACCTTCCAGGCGGGACTGAATGGACTGGTGCATTATGATCCACGAACCGGACACACGGTGGTCTATCCGCCCTCGAATGCAAAGACCCCGTTTTCGGTGAACGGATTATCGCGAGATGAGAGCGGCGCCATCTGGGTGGCAGCGAAGAAGGGAGTGCTGCGGTGGAAACCGGGCGAGCGAAAACTTGAGACGGTGGATTTGCCAATCTCGGGCGGATCGATCTACTCGATCGTGCACGCCGGTGGCGGCATGTACATCAGTGGGCAAAAGGGCTTGTACATCGAGCGAGGCGGTATGCACAAGCTGCTCACGACCGGGGACGGATTAAAGGACACGGCGGTTCAGTCGGTGACAGTGGGACCGTCTGGCGAGGTCTGGATTGAGTACTACTCGGCGCTCGGGCTTTCGCGGTTGGATTGGCAGGCGGGACAGACTTTTCGCCTCCGGCATTTCAGTACCAAAGACGGACTCACCAGCAATTCCATTTACTCGCAGCTGTTTGACGCCAGTGGCCGGCACTGGATGGGCACTGACAGTGGTGTTGCAATGCTGGATGGGCAGCGCTGGATTCAACATGACACTTCCGACGGACTGGTGTGGAACGACTGTAACGCCATGGCGCTGCAGCGGGATTCGGATGGCGCCGTATGGGTAGGAACGAGCTTTGGGCTGTCACGCTATTTTCCTGGGCGGCAGAAGATTGCACCCATTCCTTCCACCCTGATCACGGCAGTCACGGACGATGATGGTCAAAAGACAAACAGAGGAAGGGGCTTGAGCACCCGCACGATCACGCTGCGATTCACGATGCTTTCTTACCAGGAGCAGAATCCCCTATTTCGCTACAGGCTCGGCCCGGCGAAACCTTGGGTTGAGACGCGGGCGCGTGAGTTGCACGTTGCGGAACTTCCGCCCGGCTCTTATCACTTTGCGGTACAGGGCGATATCGGCAGAGGGCGCTGGAGTTATCCAGCAGAGCGCGATTTCGTAATCCGGCCACCTTGGTTTCGATCCTGGCCTGTGCTGGCGCCAGCTACTTCGCTGGTAACCGCTTTGATCTGGTTTGTCTGGTGGAGGCGGGAGAGGAATCAACAGAAGCTGCGGGAG
>CBAAAA010000032.1:0-1092 GCA_964658695.1 uncultured Solirubrobacteraceae bacterium
CGGGAGCGGCTTCCAGAGCCCGTCCGGTAGATGCCGGCCCAGCTTGCGATATTCAGCCGCCAGTGCATGACAGACATCTTGCCCCTCAATGCTGCTTTGGCGTGATCGTGCATACGTCGCGGCCGCGAGTCCAGCGTTCCGGATTTCGCCACCGGTCAAATCAGCTGACACAGCCAATGCATTCAGTTCTGTCGGAGTTAATTTGTGCCTGGTCCCGAGGTGCGACTCCCAAAGCGCCCGCCGTTGTGCCGGATCGGGCAGCGGGAACTCCAGGATGGCCTCGATGCGACGTGCGAAGGATGTGTCGAGACGCGACCTGCTGTTAGTGGTCAACACCGCGATTCCGTCGAAGTTCTCCATGCGTTGCGGCAGGTAATTGGTTTGAGCGTTCGCGAAGCGGTCGTTCGAATCACGCACTTCCGTTCTCCGCCCGAAGAGAGAGTCGGCTTCGTCGAACAGCAGGATGACGCCGGCCTGCTCGGCACAGGTCAGAAGCCGGCTAAGATTGCGCTCAGTCTCGCCCACCCACTTGCTGGTGATGGACGCCAAGTCAACGCGGTACAAGGGCAAACGGAGACGGGATGCCAACCATGAAGCGGCCAAGGTCTTTCCAGTTCCTGAAGGTCCGAAGAAGAGCGAGAGCACGCCGGGACGGTAGCGGCCGCGAAAGGAAATCCCGAGATCATCCGCGATCGATTCACGCGACTGGCAACGGAAGCACAACATCTGCAACTCGCGGCGGAGTGCAAGGGGCACGATAAGCGCTTCATCGTGTATATTGCCGCTAACCAATTCCGCGAGTGAGGAAAGCCCGCTAGCTTCACCCGATTGCGCCGCCTGGTATACGTCTTCGGCGTTCAGTTCCATGCGCCCGTCCAGCGCGGCGCGGCGTTTGCCTAAGCGCGCGAGATCGGCAATGCGGCCCGAGCGCAAACGGTATTTGGACGCAAGTTCGCAGGCGAGTCCGGGATCTCCCGTATGCGCCGACCAGAGATCTTCGCGCTCGGACCGGGACGGCATCTCCAACCGGCAGCAAGGGACCGCACCGGCCGGCCAATCCAAATCTCCGTCCAGGCCCGGAAGAGCCACCGC
>CBAAAA010000032.1:1102-6297 GCA_964658695.1 uncultured Solirubrobacteraceae bacterium
CAGGTGGCCACAGAACGAGATACAAAGAGTACTGCGGGTCCGTCATACCCTTCGATCAGCGGAAAGCTTCGCCGCTCAGCCGGAGCCAGCGTAAAGGAATGCACTGGCAGCAACGGATATAAACGAAGCCAAGCTCCCAGCCCAGGCTCAGCATTGCCGGAGAGGAACAGCGGTTGCAGATGCAGTGCTTCCGCAAGCAGTGTGGCAGCGGTCCTAGCTTCCTGATCGCTGGCGGCCCGGATCGCCAAACACCGCTGCCCAAACGCTAACAAAGCCTGAGCTTCGCGACGAATCTGGGCCTGCTCTGACTGTGAAAGCGATAATGCTTCCTCTCTGCGCAGTCCGACACTGCTTCCCGGCCACACTGGGCCGCCTCCGCGCAAGGCCAGTATCAGCGGTAAGGGCACCCGAAGTGTCCGTTCGCCGTAAGAAGCTGTTCCTTCAGCGAGCACCAGTAAACCACAGCGCAATGCGGGTCCTGCAATGATCGATTCAAAAACCGGCAGGTATGCATCGCCCCCGTCGCTGAGTGACCGTGTCAACAAGCCCAGCGTGGGCCGCGATCCGGCAACCGGTTGTTGCAACACGGCAATGGTATTGGCGATTTCGATGTCGTGTTCCACCGCCACGGCTAACGCTACCGTGAGAAGTTCAGCTTCAGAAAGTCCCAGCGAAGCCGCTAGCGCAATCAGTCTTTCATCCTGCGGCAGCGGCTGTTCGAGCGCCTGCTTGAGGAGCACCTTCCATCCGCCCGCGCCCTCGCTGATGGTGCGCAACTCGCTTAGGTTTTGCAGGCGGGCCGCCCTGTCCAGAACGTCACGCGGCAAAGACTGTGCGATCGCTGCCAAGGCGACCTGCAGCAATGGCAGAGCGGCTACGGCAACGCTGGCGCCATTGCGCGATCTCGTTGGGTTGGCGGCATTGCGCGGTCCGAACATCATGCCGGATTACGACCCCTTGTGCGTCTGATAGCGGAATCAGCTGGCAGCGTCACGGTTTCGAAGTTGTACTGAAACTCCACGATCTTGCCAAGCCACGCCAGCCAACCGGGATCGACATCCAAACCAGCGCGGCGAATCTGCAGATCCAACCCCGATTGAGGCAACTGGACCGTCAGATGAGTTCGCGTTGCGGTGTAATTACCAAAGCGCTTGGCGATGACATTGAGAGACAAACCCGACAGTCGCCGCGTGTGCCGGCGAACCGATAGCGTCCAAGCACGGATGATTCGCTGAAGGCTCCATACCATTCCTTTGGACCGAATGCCGCGCCAGGGTAGGGGAAGCAGTGTTGGCTTGAAGTGCAAGGTGAGCGAAAAATCCGGTTGCGGGGGAAGAGTCCACCCGAGCCAATCCAGCGTTGCGACCGCATCTTCCGGCGGCACGCGCGCCGTTTGCATCAGATTGCGTAGAAGCCAAATGACAAAGTCGGAGTCGATCAGCTCCGGATGACTTTGTAGCGTGTCACTCATTCCGAAACGGTCAAGCAAACGCAACAAAAAGAACAGGCCGGCGTATCGGGTGAAGACGCTGCGCGCGGCTTTCTCCTCCTGAGCGTCGTCGGAATCCGCCGTTGTCGCAGCTGCTTTGGACTCGGTGGCCGGGCAAAGTAAATTCTCATCAGTGAGCGCCCGGTTCACGTACGCGTGTTCTTGCGTCGCCTGCAGGAAAACCGCCACTTGCGAAGCAAACTCATTATGCAAAGTAGCTTGCGGCCGGAACATTGCGAACACCAGGCTGCCTAGCCAAGCGGAGCGAATATCCGTTATCGTCCAGGCTCCGATCCAACGTGAACTAATCGCGCGCCACTCCCGCGGAAGTTGGTCGAGCGCCGAGATCGCTGCAGGCCGCAATTGCTGAGTGAACGCAGCAGTTCCGGGCAGCGCGCGACTGGTAAGAGAAATATCTGAAAACGAAAGCTCCCGTACGAGGGCTTCCGTCAATCCGCTCAGAACGCTTTCAATGACTGATGGAGCCGCTTGCTCGAAGAAGTCGATCAACCCGGAAAGGCCGAACTGGCGCCTAAGCTCAATCAGCAGATCCACCGTCGGGCCCGCACTGTGAAGCTGCCAAGGGAAACCGCGTATTGCCGAAGGCCAAAACCATTCGTGACAAAGCTGCTCACGTTGCATCCGTTCCGCCATAGCGATCCAGGGCTCGACTGCTGAACGGGCGAAAACGGCATCCGCACTTCCGGCCCCAGCCGAACGGAAGTAAATGGCATTCGCGAGCAGCCGCTGGCAAAGTCGATTGACCCTTTCCGCATAGCTCCAGCCCGCTTCTCCGTCATAGATATCGGGGAACCTAGCGTGCCGGATGAAGAACACGGTAGTACCGGTCTCACCTGGAATCGAAAGCAGCCGCAGCGCTTCCTCTACCATGCGCTTGCCACGTGCTTCACGCTACGGAGCATCCAGTCTTAAGGCAAGCCGCCGCACCTGACGCAAGCCGCGCGAGTAGTTCAGCGCCGGTTCGCCTACATTCCAAGCCATCTAAAGCGCCACCATGTTGCCCGCTCTGCCGCTAGCCGAGTACCGGATCGAACTACCTGCCGGGAGTGTGGTGACGCTCTTATCGACTACTGAGGTTATCCTCACAGACGCTTCGGTTGTGGAAAGATCGTTCACGGTTCCGTGCGCGATGATTGTCCCCACGTTGTTGTGAACGGTGACCGGCATGCTCGTGTAGATCCGCGGCGATGGAACTGTGACACGCACTGGAGTTCCATTGGCTAAAGGAGCGGAATGAATAGAACTTCCCTCGATGATCTGGCTCACCGGTGCATGACTGGCTAGCAATATAGCCACCCGCATCACGTCACTCATGAAACTTATCGCCGCTGCAATCCCCTGATTCATCTGCAAGAACAGCCAACTGTCGAGCGTCTGCAACTCATATCGCAGGTCGTAACGGACATCGCCCCATCCCGGCAAAATCGCCAGATTCGACAGGTCGGTCATATCGCTAGTTCCGTACAGGGCATCAGCCCACTTCAAGCGTGTTGCCGGCAACACCTGTCCTGTCAATTGATAGACACCATTTGCAATCGCCGTAATCTGGTCGACGGTTGTCGAGACTGGCGTGCCCACCTTGCTGCCGACGTCTGATCGCGTCAGATCGGACAACGAGATGATCGGCTGCAATACGCTGCGTGCTGTCGATAGCGGCAACGTGCTGATACTGTCCGGAGTGAAGTACGCGCGCTGTTGACGATAGGTCTCAAGCACCGTGCCTTGATTGGTATACGCCTGGTTGAGTTTGTCCGCATAGGCGCTGCTATCCAGCGTAATGCTGGTCTTTGCATTGACCGGTGAAGATTGATAGGCGACGGTCTGCATGCTTTGAGCAAGGCTCAACAATACATCCGGGCGTTCAAAATAATCCCAAACCGTCCAGAGTCCAGGAAACCAGTCGAGTGGCGCGTTCCGCAGTAGCGCCGTCATCTGCCGCAACTCAGGCGGCACGGGTGCTGTGGAAGCCAGGAACTCGGGAACAACCGCTTCAGAAATATCGGGCACCAAGGCGCGCGTGGGTTCTGATACCGTTGCCTGCAACTCACGCGGGCGGCAGTACACCACGAAGGGAACGGTTTTCAACACCGCTGCCCGTTGCGCGTTGATACCGTTGTCGCGAGCTTGCTCGTCGGCCAGGAGAGCGGTGGAAAAGACCACCGCGTCCCTGGCATTATCCAGCGTGTCCTCTACATTCTTCAACGCGCTATCGATGGCGACTACGTTGTTCTGAATGTTTGTACTGGCAGTGTTGGCTTGCTGAATGAAAGCGGTGTACTGCGCAATCCGACCCTCGACTTGCCGCAGCACGATGACGTGCTGTTCAAGCATCTGAATACCAGCCGACAACGCGGCGCCTTCATCTGCGTCGTTCGGGAGTGGCGCGCTTTGCAATCCCTGCAAGACCGTGGCGCTGTTGCGTGCGTCCCCGAGTGTCTGTGTCTTTCCGCTTGCATCTTTCGTGCCGAGTGAAAGGTCGTCCACTTGTAAAGGCAGTTGCAATATGCTCTGCGTCACGTCGAAGCGATTCTGCCCCGTGTAAAAGATCGCCTCCTGAGACGGGGATTGTGCCAACCGCTCTGCGATTGACGTTGTGCGGAAGTCGTACTGCGCGCCAACCAGCGCTTGCTGATTCTGAACAGCTTCCGGGGTGTCGCTCGCGAGGGCGGCTAAGCTGACGTCCGTATCCGCCAACTCCAACGGGCTCTGTGTGATCGACAGGGCGCTTGGGCGGACAATCGGTTTGATTGCTTGGGCGTTCGGCGCTGCCCCCGTGAGCGGGACGGATCGCGCAGTCGCCGGCAATGTAATGGCGGGCAATCTTGTTCCTGTGAGACGCAGTACGGGGCCGCCTTTGATCGGCACGCTGCTCACTGGCAAGTTCAGCACCGGTGTGGCTTTAATTGGGGTCTGAACTACGTTCAATACAGGCTTGTTGATTAGATTGAGAATCCCTGTAAGGGTGGTTGACCTCGCACCCGCCACCACCGTGCGCAAAGGTGGGGCAGGGGCTTTGTAAGGCGGGCTTGCGACGGGCGTGTAAGACTGCTGCCTGGCGGTTGTAAAGAAGGTGTCGATCTGCTCCGTGGTGGCGGGGGCCGACGTGCCCAGTGCAATCTGAGCCAAGACTGGTGACGTTGCCAATCGCGTTGCGTCGGTGTTCTGCATCATGATCTGCCGGTAACGGTAGATATCGGTCTGGCTACGCAGAAAGCCGAGGTCCAAGACATCATTCGCCGCCTGGATGCGAGCGTTGAGATCCGCCACGAAGTCAGGAATGTTCTGTTGCAGGCTGGCGATATCCGCATCGGTGAACAAAGTTCCTTTGAGAGCCGTGGCGGCGGTTTGCAGTTGAACGTAGTCGGTTGAAGCAATGCTTCCGTCAGCTTGCGCTGCCGTGCCGAAATCTTCGCCGGCGGGAGGAGTGTAGGCGGGATTTGCCGTTATGTCCGCCTGCTCGTCGGCAGTGACATCCGCATTCAGATCCGTGACGGGTAAGGCGAGCGGCGTCAGTAGCGCGTTCAACTTCTTCCGCAAGTCCAGCCGGTGCTTCAACGCTGCCAACCGATCGGCCGTATGGGCAGCGATATCGGCCGCGAATGCGGGATTTGGCGTCGCGAAGGACAGCAGAGCCGGATCGAAGTCCGCCTCATCCACCTTCAGCCGTCGTGCCAGGCCGAAGTCC
>CBAAAA010000032.1:6307-18211 GCA_964658695.1 uncultured Solirubrobacteraceae bacterium
AACGCTCACGGTGTCTGCCACTGTCAAGTCGAGGGGAGCCAATTCCGCACTGTCGGAAACCAAGGAGTCCAGTTCGCTGCTGAATACCGGCTCCGCCGTCACGGTGTAGTGGACGGAAAGGCGTGGTTCAGGAACGTTGGGAAATTCGCCAGGTTGAACGCAGCGGGCGCGAGAATGCCCACTGGCGGCACTACCTGAAAATTCGTGGACAGCGGCGTTGCAGCCGGGATTGCCAGGTCGGAAACCTGCTCCAGGAACTGCCGGATCTGTGCTTCCGCTAGAAAGGGATTGGGCGCCGGCCAGGTGTCCTCAAGCGGCGTATCGAGAACCCAGCGCGGAAAACCGCCGACGCGCACCACAGAACTCCGATCCAGAAACAACGGCTTCCAGGCAGCATCGAACCCAACGACACCCACTGGCACTCCGGCCAATTCCCACGGGAATCCGTCGTCCCGTCCGAAAGCTGTTTCCTTGGCGAAGATCGCACTAACCAATTGGTTGCGGAATAGCGGACCTGGCGCGGGCAGAGCGAGAAAATCAGTCGGCCAAGCGTAGAAAACCAGGCGCGACCCGTCGATCATCTGCCAATCTTCAAAGGCATAATCGCCGGGATCGCGATCCGGTGAACTCAGGAGTTGCGCCGTTATGTCCACCGTTCCGTCGGCCGCAGATGCAGTCTGACCGGCGATGGTGTAGCGGATAGGCCGCAGCACGAAGATTCCGGCAGGAGGTTTGGTTTCAGAACTGGTTGACCACGCTGCGAAGTTCTGAGTAACGGCGGTGTCCGCCGGCGGTGGTGCGCCGATTGCCTCGGCTACTGGATCGAACACGCTGATGCTGCCCAGCGGGATTGCGACTCCGGCGGGAACAGACACGTCCTCACCACTCCGTGTCACGCCGTATCCCGCGGACAACAAGAGCCGCGGCGTCGTCGATGTGGCATCGATCGTCAACACTAAGCCGACAGCCACGCCCGGGCTGAGCAACTGTCCAGTCCGCACCAGGTGTCCCGACCGGTAGTCCTGTTCCGAGGTCAAAGCGACATCAGTAACCGCCCGCCCCGTGAAGAAACGGATGCGGTGCTGCCAGCCGTCGTCAAGCTGCAACTGCGGCGCAGGGTCGACCGCTACAATTTGTTCCCCGTCGAGCGGATCTGAAATGATGGTTGCCGGCATGTCTTATGTCCCGCTTCCGATCGTTACTGACTGCGGGGTGCTACGGCGTCTCACATACCAGGCGAACGACTGGTTGTTAAAGATGCTTTGCCAGCTTGCATCGGACGTGCTGCCGGTCGCCGGAGGCGGTGTCAGCATGAGGTTCGGCAACATCACACGGCTGCCCAGCCGGTAGACCAGGCTTGAACCCGAAAGCTGCAGCGCCTTGTTCATCTTCAACGTGTCGATCGGTAGCCGCCGTGCTGGATCGACCGGAACCGAAGGAATCAGTGTCGGGGCGCCAAGCGTGTTGTGAGCCGTCGCATAGACTTGCCGAGTAACCGGCATTAACACGTAGACAGAAATGACGCTGAGCGTTGCACTCGATCGCGTCAGGTCGATGGCTGGCAACGCCAACGACTGCTCGATCAAAGCCGGTACCTCATCTTGCGGGATGAGCGAAAGCGTCACGTCCATGTCCTGCGGAAAATACTTCTGCACCAGCGTGCCGGGATCGATGGACGCGGCCGGCAAGCGTCCGATTGGCGGAAGCGCGTTGAAGTAGTCGGTCGCAGCGAATCCAGCGCTGCCCTGCGGAGCATTCGCGATCACCTGTTGCAGTTGGTTCTCATACTGCAGCAAGTAAGCCCGCTGGGTAGCTCTTCCGGACGATCCCATCGTCAGCAGCAGCTGATCGCTGCCGGCTTCCCGGCGCACCATCCACGGATCCACCCACGAAATCAATCCGTGATCCATGCCGATCATCGCCACCGGAAGCACGTCCGATGCAACCGCCTTGCTCGATTGTGCGAGAAAGATTTCGCGCGCTACACGGCTTCGCCTGGCGGCCATTTCCGTCAGCGTACCCGAGTCCGGATACGGAACCATCACCACCGCGGTCGCTTCAACCGTGTCCCCGTCCTGTGTGCTGCGTTGCCCGCTCAGCGTCTTTGGATAAGAAGCAACGGGGTTGGCGGTGAACTCCACCGGCCGTAACGCCAGCACAAACAGACCGGAACGGGAACGCGCCGGACTGGTCGGGATCTCAGAGAGCCCGAAGGTTGCATTTAACTGCTGCTGGTCCGCGATGTCGGACAGTTCGATCTCGATATCGGAGGGAATTGAAACCAATTCGCCCTCTGGCGTCACGCCTTCTCCCGCCGTGATCGTGACGGTGTCGCTTGTATTCAAACCTTGCGGAGTCGTTGTGACCTGTTTTACTTTCAGACCGCTTACCACGCCCCAACCCGCGGCGCGTCGCAGGTCCGACTGGCGCATGAGGAAATAATCCTGCTCCTGGTTCAAGTCTTTGGCCGCTAGAAATCGACCGTCGAACCAGAAAGGACGCCGCCGCCGGTCATCCACAATCAGCGATCCGCTGCTCTGGTAAGCGGCTACTTCAGCGGCTGTAAGAGTCTCCCGCTGAGAACCGGTACTGGCGTTGTCATCAAATTCAGACGGGCGAGTTCCGGGTGCGAAGCGCGGCTGCATCTTAGCCGCGGTACCACTGCCGCAGGGCGGTGCGGCAGATCTGCCGCCCTTACAGTCTCATTAGCATTTTCTTCTCTTCCTTCACGAGACACGCATAATAAGTGCGTAATGGCGGAATGTTAAGCCGCAAAATGTTAAGACGATAAAAGAGATCCTCGCGGAAATGTCCCGCGTTGGCGCGCTCCCGTAAGTTGGCATTGCACGCCGCCACGACGCGCGCCTCCATCCGGAGTAGCTTCGTGGAACCGACCGTCCTGTATTCACCCTCTTGCAGCAAACGCAGCAACTTGATCTGGGCCCCCGGCCTGAGCGTATCCACTTCATCCAGAAACAAAGTTCCTTGTCCCGCGCATCGGATCAGTCCGTCGTGTGCGTTCTTCGCATCGGTAAACGCGCCCTTAACGTGACCGAACAACTCGCTTTCGATCAACGCCTCGGGAACAGCGCCGCAATTCAGCGGTACGAACGGATTCGCTCGCCGCGGTCCTAAGTAGTGTATTGAGCGGGCAAATAACTCTTTACCCGTGCCCGTTTCGCCTTCAATCAAACACGTTGCGTCCAGGCGCGCTACCGCATCGATTAGGGACGTCGCCCGTTTGAATGCATTCGACTCGCCGATCAGGGGTACCGCATCCGCATCCGGTGTGAAAGATGTACGCCTTCCGCAATTTAGCAGTCTGTGAACGCGCAGCACAATGTCCGCTTCCAGGTAAGGAGTCAGTAGGTAATCCGACAAAGCATAAAACGTTTGCGGTAACAGATCCGGTGTGTCTATCGTTCCAATTACGCCTAACGTTGGGGTGCGGAAAAAAGCCGCAGTACTTCTTTTGCAAAATCACCCACCATAGCACCGGAATCGCCAAGAATTAGCGCCGCCGCGGGGGCAGCCGAGTTTCCGATGCTCAACTCTTCCACCTCTGCCACTCGTCTGCATGGAACCCGCAGGCTCGACGTAAGTACCTGTTCAATTGAGCTTAGTTGACTCTTACCATCGCCTGTAGATGTCCGGATTGTGAGTATGAACGGTTGCCGCATGGCTGACTCCTTCACCTTGCCAACCCGATTAAGCTACAGCGGTATGCGAGACATTGTCAACTTAGCGCGCTACTCTGTGTGCGAGGCGTAGTTTCAGTAAGCGATTTCAGTTCGCCAACTGCGCAGGCCAGCCAACTTCGTCACAAATTGTGAATCGGATTGATCTCATGGCTCGGTTGCAAGCTGCTGAGATTCGGTGTCGCTGGGTTCGGAAGTAAGTGGCGATGGGATCAAAGATGGACAGGAAATGCTGTGCTTGCTCAGGCGATTCGAAGCGCCTCATCCGGCGCTCGCGTTGTCACGTTGAATGATGGGAGCACAGTCCGTTTAGCGGCGCCGTACCTTCGGAGTTTGTCCGTAACAAAGACGCGCGGCTCGCGCTCCGCCCACCGCTTCTGCGATGAGCCCGTCGGCAAAACCCTGCTGCGGGCCGCGCGTGGCGATAACCGTCTGGTCTCCCTGCCGCGGGCTTGATCGCGATCCCGGCGCAGCCACTGCTGGTTGAGTTCGTTGAGCGCCTCCAGCGTGTCCTTCAGCTTCCGGTAGTGATCCAGCCCCTGGCGCACTTGCGGCACCTGCTGAGGCCGCAGACTGAGTTGGCGTGTCTTTCCGCCAGGATAGCCGACATTGAGAACCCACTGCGGATGACCTTCGCCGCGAGCGCATTTGGGACACTACTGGAACGATAAGTGGTTTCGCTCCAGCAGGGAGCCGCGCAGGACGCTGCCGAGGCCGGTAAGCCGAGCCAGTAGTTTCTGGCGAGCAGCGTCGGCCTGCATATGTGTCATCACTAACGATGACGCACAGTTCCGGTGGATGCAGTCAAGACATCTCGCAACATGTTTCAGCAATATGTTCGGGCTTAAATCGACAGGCTTCTCACGGCACAGTTGAACTAAAGAGTTAATGCCCTTACGGCGATCGGACCGCCTCCAGCGCTACCAGAATGCGCATCTGCGGGGTGATCTGCGGCACTACTTACTGCCCAGCGAATCCACGAATCAAGCTAGCCAGTTCGCTCGTGGCAACGCCCTTCAGTTCGAGGCGAAGTTCCGCGCCGCGATCCGACTCCACCCCTATACGGCCATCAGTGCTCAGCTGTGGAACCGCTCCGATCAATTCACAAATGCCGGCACCGGGGCGACTTGCTTCCTTTGCTTGATGGGCCCGGGCGCGGCCGCCATGTGTTCCTTCAGCCGGTTGTAATCCAATCGCAGAGCTTGGGCAGTTGGATTCAAACCGAATCGCCTGGCGGCTTCCGCTACCTCCTTCCACAACCCGGCTGGCAATCGCCCTCTTAATGGCCGAATATTGCGAAACTCTTCAAACCGCCGCTGCAAATTGCTCCAGGTAGTTTTACTCCCACCACTGCTTCCCGCGTCACCGCTACTTTTGTTTCCGCAAATTGAACCTGCCAGGAAAACAGGTCGAGAGTCACACACGCGGCGGGCCATTTGCAACTTTCGCCGTCTACATAATTGCCGTGAGGAGGAGGACCGACTCCAGCAGATCCGGCAAGCGGTGCCTGCCACCCATGACCAAGCCGTTGTTCGGGCCAGCGTGTGATACGGTAGCTGGTCCCCGCAGGCTGACCCCGGCTAAGGCTGCCGATATGATTGGCTCTAGTTTTCTATTACAGAGAGCAACTTCCTAGACAGAGCACATAGTGTTCGGACGACTCAGGACAATAATGTCCGCGTCCCTGGCACATGGAAGATCTCGACGTCATAAAAGAATTCGTAATCGAAAGCACAGAGAATCTCGCGAGGCTGGACAGCGAAATGGTCCAGTTAGAAAAGCACTCAACTGACACGGTGCTCCTCGGCAGTATTTTTCGGACCATCCACACGATTAAAGGGACCTGCGGGTTCTTCGGTTTCGGCGTGCTGGAACGAATCACCCATCAGGCGGAGAACATATTGAGTCAGGTGCGGAACGCTGAGCGCGTTCTTAACGAGGAACTAGTCTCCTTAGTTCTTGAAACCGTGGATGCGATTAAGAGCGAGCTAGTCAGCATTGAAGCGACCTCTCTCGAAACCGGCGTCGGCTACGAAGACCTGATCAGCCGGCTGAAGGAGGCTGCGGCCGCGGTCCCAGCAACGACTTCGGTTCCTGAATCGCAGCCCGTTGCAATTGCACTAACAACCGAACCTGCCATGACCGACAACGAACTAATAGACTCCTCTGTATCAAGCACACAACAGCCTCCCGCAACTGACAACAGCGTTTTGAGTTCAAAGAACTCTGTGGCGGATTCCACTATCCGGGTGGAAGTTGGGCAGCTGGACCGCCTGATGAATCTGGTTGGCGAGCTCGTCCTGGCGCGAAATCAGGTTTTGCAGTTCAATGCCCTGAATGAAGAAGCTGGATTGAACGCCACCAGCCAGCGGCTGAATCTGATCACGACCGAGTTGCAGGAAGGCGTGATGAAGACCCGGATGCAGCCTATCGGGGGTGTTTGGGGTAAGCTACCGCGCATCGTAAGGGACTTGGCCACTGCCTGTGGCAAGCAGATCAGCCTGGAAATGGAAGGCGCCGAAACTGAACTCGACAAGACGATCATCGAAGCGATCAAAGATCCACTGACTCACATTGTCAGGAATTCCTGCGACCACGGGATCGAGACGTCCGAGGTGAGAGTCAGGGCAGGCAAGCCGCAGCATGGAAGGCTATTGCTGCGAGCGTTCCATGAAGGCGGGAACGTCATTATCGAAGTCAGCGACGATGGCGGTGGCATCGATCCTCAGAAGGTAAAGAAGAGCGCGATTAACAAGGGTCTGCTCCGTCCGGAACAAGCGGATCGAATGCGTGATTCTGAGCTGGTCGATCTGGTCTTCCTTCCCGGCTTCTCCACGGCGGAAAAAGTCTCCAACATCTCCGGGCGCGGGGTGGGGATGGATGTGGTGAAAACCAACATCGAGAAGATCGGCGGTGCTGTCGACCTGATCAGCAGGCTGGGTCAAGGCACGACCGTTAAGGTTCGGATTCCTCTTACGCTCGCGATCATTCCAGGCCTGGTGATTACTTCAGGAGGCGACCGCTTCGTCATCCCGCAAGCGAGCCTGATTGAACTGGTCAGGCTGGAAGGTGCGGAAGGCGCCAAGCAAGTCGAGTGGATTCGCGGCGCGGCAGTGTGTCGTCTGCGCGGGCAGCTGTTGCCGTTGCTGTTCCTCAACGATGCCCTGAAGCTTTGCGAAGAGTCAAGTCGTCCGGAAGTCTTCAACATTATCGTTCTGCAAGCTGAAGAACAGCGCTTCGGACTGGTTGTAGACCAAATCGAAGATACTCAGGAGATCGTTGTTAAGCCACTTGGCAAACAACTGAAGTGTGTTCCCTGCTTTGCCGGAGCAACCATCATGGGCGATGGACGCGTGGCGCTGATTCTGGACGTGATGGGCCTCGCGCGGCATTCGGAAATCTGCGCTGAGTCACGCGCTCAAGCGGCCGGTAACCAGCGAGATGTTACAGACCCGAGTTGCGAAGCGCAGGCTTTGCTGCTGTTCCAGGCTGGCGAATTCGAGCGCCTCGCGGTTCCGCTATCACTGGTCGCAAGGCTGGAGGAGATACCCCGATCCAAACTCGAACGCGCTGCCGGGCGCTCGGTCGTTCAGTACCGCGACCAGATTCTCTCGCTCGTGCCGCTAGCAGAATTTCTCGGCTCGACAACCAACGATGCCTTCGCGCAGGATCCGGCTCAGGTGATTGTCTTCTCTGATGGGAGCCGTCGCATCGGTCTGGTAGTCGATCAAATTATCGACGTTGTCGAAGAGGTAGTGACGATGAAGAAATCGAGCGATCGCCCAGGTCTGCTGGGATCAGCGGTGGTGGGAGAGAAAATCACGGATTTCCTCGACCTGCAAAGTATCATCCAACGCGCCGGAGAGGGTTGGTTCAACGGTTCCAGGTCGAAGAGCAAACAATCTACAGTGCTCATCACGGAGCACTCCGCATTTTCACGCAGTCTGCTCCGCAACACTCTGGAGATCGCAGGTTACCAGGTGATTGAAGCATCCAGTGCCGGCGAGGCAATGGAAAAGCTGGGTAAGCGAGAAGTCAATGTTGTGCTGGCGGCCCTCGATCTGCCGGACGGGAGCGCCACGACGCTACTTCGGTCCGTGAAGAGTAATCCGGCTTTGCGCGGCGTACCCGTCCTTGCGCTCACTACAGAGACCGAAACGGAGCCCGCGATCGATGGAGTGTTTGACGAATACTCGACAAAGTTTGACCGCGGGTCGATGCTTCGATCTATTGAAAAGCTCGCTTTTGCCCTAAAAAGAGCAGAACAGGGCGTGGAGGTTTCAGTTTGACACAGGAAACGGCTAACGTGATGGACCACAAATCGACGCTCAGCTCTCCAGACCAAAGCGGTCCTAACTGCCAGTACGCGACCTTCTTTGTCGATGGAATGTACTTCGGCGTAGAGGTGCAGAAGGTACAAGAAGTACTTCGTTACCAGGACATGACTCGTGTGCCTCTGGCTCCGCAGATCATCCAGGGCTTGATCAATCTTCGCGGCCATATCGTAACGGCTATCGATATGAGGCGCCGTCTGCAGCTGACGCCGCGCGAGAAGGATTCCCTGCCGATGAATATGGTGATCCGGTTTGAAGAGGAGACGGTCAGCCTGCTGGTAGACGAAATTGGCGATGTCATTGAGGTGAGCGGCTCCTGTTACGAGCCCCCTCCGGTCAACATGCCCGCTGCCCAGCGCTCCCTAGTGGACGGAGTTTACAAGTTGGATGACGGGCTGATGCTGGTCTTGAATACCGATAGAACTCTAAAGATTACCGCTGAAATCGAAGAAAAGAATTAAGACAACCTAGCAAGAACCGAACTACTGCATTCCGAGCCCCGCGGAAATCGCCGGCCACTGGATGCAGCGCCCTAAGTGAGAAGGAACAGGAGAAAACAGAAAGATTACTATGTCGAACGAAAGATCCAGCAGCAACACCGCCGTCCTGGAACCACCAGTCAAGAATACGAACCGCGTCGCGAAAGGACCGGACCGATCCGAACTCGAGGCTGTCATAGCCGCTATAGGTAAGTCACAGGCAGTGATTGAATTCCGCATGGACGGGACGATTGTTTCCGCCAACGAAAACTTCCTGAACACGCTCGGCTACACCCTGGACGAGATCAAGGGCCGCCATCACAGCATGTTTGTGGACGAAGCGTACGGGCACAGCGCCGAATATCGCGAGTTCTGGGCCAAGTTGAATCGCGGCGAATACCAGGCCGCCGAATACAAGCGCATTGGCAAGGGCGGAAGAGAAGTCTGGATCCAGGGCTCCTACAACCCTATCCTCGATCTGAATGGTAAACCGGTCAAAGTGGTGAAGTTCGCCACCGATGTCACTGCCCAGAAGTTGATCGATGCCGACTACACTGGCCAGATTGCCGCCATCAGGAAGTCGCAGGCAGTGATCGAATTCCGTATGGATGGAACTATTGTTTTCGCCAATGAAAAATTCCTGAACACGCTGGGCTACACCTTGGACGAGATCAAGGGCCGCCACCACAGCATATTTGTGGACGAAGCGTACGGGCAGAGCGCGGAGTATCGCGAGTTCTGGGTCAAGTTGAATCGCGGCGAATACCAGGCGGCCGAATACAAACGCCTTGGCAAGGGCGGAAAAGAAGTCTGGATTCAGGCCTCCTACAATCCCATCTTCGATCTGAACGGTAAACCGGTCAAAGTGGTGAAGTACGCCACCGACATCACGGAGTCTGTTCGCACGAAACTGATATTCGGCCAGTGGAAAACAGCACTTAACAACGTGTCCACGGCGATCATGATGGTGGACCGTGATTTGATCGTGACGTACGTTAACGAGACGACGAAGACCATGCTGGCGAAGCATCCCGAGCACTTCCGCACGTTGTGGGCAGGCTTCGATCCGGAGAAGATCATAGGCGCCTGCATCGATGTCTTCCACAAGAACCCGGCCCATCAACGACGCATGCTCGCTGATCCCAAAAACTTTCCTTTCCGCACCGACATTGCCGTTGGTCCTCTAAAATTCTCATTGTGCGTGACCGCCAATTACGATGCGCAAGGAAGTTATATCGGCAACGTCCTTGAATGGGCGGACGTGACTGAGGTCCGCAAGCGAGAGGCTCTCAACGCCGATTTCGCCGGTCAGATTGCCGCCATAGAACGATCGCAGGCGGCGATCGAGTTCCAAATGGATGGGACCGTTGTCAAGGCCAACGATAACTTCCTGAAGGCGCTGGGCTACACCCTGGACGAGATCAAGGGCCGCAATCACAGCATGTTTGTGGACGAAGACTACAGGCATAGTGCAGAGTACCGCGACTTCTGGGCCAAGTTGAATCGCGGCGAATACCAGGCGGCCGAATACAGGCGCATCGGTAAGGGTGGAAAAGAAGTCTGGATTCAGGCATCGTACAACCCCATCCTCGATCTGAGCGGCAAGCCGGTCAAAGTGGTGAAGTTCTCCACCGATGTGACTGCCCAGACTAAGGCTAAGATCGACATGAAGCAGAAGGTCGACATCATTCTGGGCGTGGTGAACGCGGCGGCTCAGGGCGATCTCACCAGAGAACTCGACGTGAAGGGCAGCGATGCAGTCGGCCAGATGGGAGAGGCCTTATCGGGATTCTTCGGTTCTCTTCGCCAAAGCGTTCAGCAGATTCTCCAGAATGCACATTCCGTTGGCGCCTCCTCTGAGGAACTGACGGCTATCAGCCAGCAAATGGCCAACAGTGCGGAGGAAACCTCAACTCAGGCCACAGTTGTGTCCGGCGCGAGTGGGGAAGTCTCGAAGAACATCTCCGTGGTTGCCACCGGCGGTGAACAGATGCTCTCAGCAATTCGGGAGATCTCCAAGAGTTCGAGTGAAAGCGCGCGCATTGCGAGGAACGCGGTGACTGTAGCAAACAGCGCCAATCAGATCGTATCCAAGCTGGGCGAATCGAGCGCTGAAATCGGTAATGTCGTAAAGGTGATCACTTCGATCGCCCAGCAGACAAAACTGCTCGCCCTGAACGCAACGATCGAGGCGGCACGGGCCGGAGAAGCGGGAAAAGGCTTCGCGGTGGTCGCCAACGAAGTGAAGGAACTCGCCAAAGAGACGGCAAAGGCCACCGAAGAGATCGGGCGTAAGATTGAGGCTATTCAACTGGACGCTAAGAGCGCGGTCCACGCCATCGGCGAAATCGGCACTATCATCAACCAGACGAACGACATCTCGAATGCCATCGCCTCGGCCGTCGAAGAGCAGACAGCAACTACCAACGAAATGGACCGCAATATAAAGGAGGCGGCACGCGGAGCGATGGAGATCGCCAGTAACATCTCAGGTGTGGCGGAAGCCGCGCAGGCCACTACTTCCGGCGCTACTGACACGCAGGGCGCGGCCGAAGCGCTGGCGGCGATGGCCGGTCAACTCCAAAGCTTAGTCGGCAGATTTAAGACCTGACGGCTTCACCCGGGGGCTGCGGTTCCCCAGCCCTCTTTTCGGAAAGCGCGCACTCCGCGTCTGATCGCAATGCCGGGGAACTGCCGGGCCCAGTTGTCAGTCAACAGATCGGGTGCGGGGGACGTCAGGCCGTTGCTAGTGACCTGGCGAAAAGAGAGCTAGCGCGGAGGTGGGACAGGCAACTCTGTCCACGCGCGATGCACGTCGCAGCGAAAGCGGTTGTCTGTGGCGCTTGGGACAGAGGCGTCAGTTCCTTTGCCGCGCCAGCGACGCTAACGGGGTCGATACGACAGGCCACTAGACGTCGAGCTCAGCCTCATACTGTCCCGCTCGTATCGGATAGCAAAGGACCTCCTTGCAATAAGTAATTCGGATTTTCGTAAGAGGTTATTTCAAAATGCCAAACGCAATGGTCATCGACGACTCGAAAGCAATTCGCATGATTCTCACCCGAAGCTTGAGCAAGCTCGGGTTTGAGGCATGCACGGCCGGAAACGGTCAGGAAGCGCTGGATATTCTCGCCCGGCAAGCTCCGGAACTAGATGTCTTCCTGGTCGATTGGAACATGCCCGTGATGAGTGGGTACGAATTTGTACAGCACGTGCGCCGCATGCCTTCCTACGCTGACGTACCGCTGATGATGGTGACTACTGAAACCGAGATGGATCAGATGATCAAAGCCGTCGAAGCAGGCGCGAATGAATATGTCATGAAGCCCTTCACTGACGAGATCATTGCCGACAAGCTTCGGTTGATGAACGTCTTGAAGTAATCGAATGTTA
>CBAAAA010000033.1:0-18041 GCA_964658695.1 uncultured Solirubrobacteraceae bacterium
ATTAGTGATCTTGGATCTTCAAATGTCAGACACGGACGGAATGGAATTAATCAAGCAGCTGAGAAGCCGGTTGAACGCCCGACAAACTCCCATCATTGTCGTGAGCGCTGAATTGACTGAGGAAATGAAACATCGCGCGCTCAATGCGGGTGCTTACAGCTGTCTTGCCAAGCCGCTCAAGGTGCGCAGCTTTGTCGATGCAATTTCGTGCCTTATTTAGGAATCGAAAGCGAGTCTCATCCAGACCCGGCTTTCATATGTAGGAAAATTTTGTGAAACTTAGAAATCAAATTACCGCTTCTTCCCGCATTCTGGTCGTGGACGACGAAGACAGCAATATTGTGGTGCTTGAACGCCTGTTAAGGCAAGCTGGCTATGTCCATATCCATGGCACGACAGATTCCCGGAGCGCTGCACCTCTATACGACCAGCTTTCCCCAGATCTCGTCTTCCTTGATCTACACATGCCGGAACCAAACGGTTTTGATCTGCTCGAGCACTTCTCGAGGCTCAGGCCGGAGCAAGGAATGTATGTTCCCATTCTGGTCCTGACCGCCGATGTCTCCCCTGCAACAAAATTGAAGGCCTTGGCGCTCGGCGCCAGCGATTTTGTCACGAAGCCGTTCGAGCGATGCGAACTGCTTCTTCGAACCCGCAACCTTCTTGAAACGCGCTTTCTGTTCCGCGAGATCGCCGAGACATCTGCACGCTGCGAAGAGCTGCTTCGCCGGGCTGAGGATGCCGAGAGCCTGAATGGTCTTCTGCTCGAGAAATTCAGTTGCGACGGAGAGTACCAGGGACTACAGGCGATGGAGCGTCGATGAGAGATCGGCGCCCATACTCTGGAGCTTAGTTAGTAAGTTTGGCGACCGTTGAATTTCTTAGACTTAGAAAAATTTGTAAATTTGCAGGGTGTGGCGTGTTCCAGCGCGATTACCGGGAGTGCTCAATACGCGAGCTCCGCCTTATGTTTCTGGATGAAGTCGGCCCACTTTATGGGCTCTCTGCCGGTGAGCACCGGAAAATTATCGAACGTGTCATCAGCGCCAGGGATCGTCCCTGCTGCATAACGCTTCCAGTGCTCATAGACGCAGTTCATATAAGCCATTTCCGCACCGGCGCTTTCCATGGCTTCTAGAAACACTTCAGGGGCAACCGGCTCATAACGGAAGGGCTGACCCACGATCGTAGTCATCAGCTCTGCCAGCTCCCCGAAAGTCACGGCATCGTACCCGAGGCGGTAGGTTTGACCGCCGTGCTTTTCGGGATGCGCCAAAGCCAGCGCTGCTATCTGTGCCACATCGTCAACGTCTACCCAGCTGAGGCGAGCGCCTTTGACAAAAGCATTAATTACCCCACCGTTGATCGTCTTTTTGCCACCATAACCAAGCATGTTCTGCATGAAGGCTTCAGGGCGCAAATGAGTATAGGAGAAACCGCACCACTCGATGTATCTCTCGACCAACTGGTGCCATGCCCAATGCGCAACCGTAGTGTCGTCCCGCCCACACGCGCCGAGATGCACAACGTGTAGAACCCCGGCCTTTTTTGCTTTATCCAAGAGAGCCTTGCTTTGCCGAAGCATATCGACCGTATAGCCAGTTACGAGAAAAAGCCGGTCAATGCCCTTGAGGGCAGGCAGGTGTGTGGTTTCGTCATCCAAATCGAGGATAACCGTAGCAATGCCCTTGGCCGTAAAGGCCAGGGCTTTCTCTGGCGAACGAACGGCGGCCACGATTTCGATTTCTTCATCCGGCAGGAGAAAATCGAGGGTTTTGCTACCGACTTGCCCGGTTGCACCGGTAATCAGGGTTTTCTTTCTCACGGCACGTCTCCGCGCCATTTTACCCGGTCAGTGGCCTAATATGACAGGCCCCAATAGATCAAACCCGCTACTCCTATTCCGCTTAGGATTACGATCGCAACGTAAATCAGCTTTGGCAATTCTGGATGCCTCCTGAGGGGTTATCGACAGGAGGGGAGAATTGCCTTAGGGCTCAATTGTGGAAGTTTACTGGGTGTTACTCAGCGGTGGGCTTGGATACCGGAGCGCCTGGGTCCAATGAAGGCCCGTGTGCCAGTCGAAGCGATACTGTGCCGTGATGGAGGTCTGATATCCGTGAATGTGCCAGCCGGCCACTTTGTTCTGGAAGAGAAAGACCTCCACTTTCGGCACAATACTTAAATTTCCGATCACAGGAATGGAAAGCGAGTGGGTCATCACTTCGAGATATCTGGTATCCGCCGAAGAATCGCCAGGGCGGTTGATGTAAAGCGCTCCCGCGTTATCGATCACGTAGTCCAGGCGTTTGTAAAGGACCGGCACGTGAATGCGGGCGTTGAGGAAGACGCCGGATTGAATACGCTGGCCGGAATCCACCGTGAAGGCGCGGCCCGCTAGCTGGCTCAGGCTCAAAATGGTTGTGCCACCGTCCGGCGATACGCAATTCGTCACGTTGCTTGGATCGCAGGTAAGCGGACCCAGCTTGAGACTGCCGATCTGTATAAACGGCCCGCTCTGAAACCCCGCTTCGATCCAGCTGCTGGCGCCATCGTAGCGAAGGCCTAACTTACCAAGCAGAGCATTCTTGCGCGGAAGCGTCTCTTTGAGGAATCCGTCGGCGGCCTGCAATTGCAGGAATGGGGAGCCCAACTCAGTCTCAAAGCGGGCGGAAGTAAGAAGCTTCAATCCGGTCACATTCCTTTGATGACCCGGGATGAGATGCGTCGTGACGCCGGTCTCTACGCCGACGCTATTTTTCGGCTGGCTCAACTGATACGGCTCGGTGGGAACCGTTACGGTGACTCCGTTGACGGTAGTCGAAAAGATCTGGCGTATGGCGGAGGCTTCGTACTGGGCATCGGTCTGAACGAAACGGTCCACGTTCTTGCCGGATGACATCAGCCGCAGCAGCCAGTCGAATGTGGCGTCGTACTTTTCTGGCGCGGTGGGCTCCGCGGCTTGCACGCCGCTGAAGCGGTTCTGCTGCAGGTTATCGCTGAGACTGTGCAGGTTCTGCTGGAACCCGGCATCTGCTTTGTCGAGACGCAACGAGAGCACGCGGGCATTTTGCGCGTCAAATTCCGCAGGGTTGCTTTTGACCGCATCCAGGATGTTGTGGCTGCTCCAGTTTTTATCGGTCCACACGTTCAGCTTCTCGCGCAGGGTCACGCCTCGTGGATTTGAGAACGGCGCCATGCTGATCTCATCGAAATACGTTTGAGGATCGGCTGGCTTGCGGCAAGCGTTCCCGGCCTGCTCCTGTGGCGGAAGCGCGTCCGCGATTGCGTCGCAAACAAGAGCGCTCACTTCATCCAGGTGCGCCCTCCCGGTGAGACGCTCTGGAGGTGAGATCGAGGGGTCATGCAGGATTTCATAGCCGGTATTGCCGACTCCGAGATAATCTGTGGTTGCGATGGAGTAGAGGCGCTCAGGATTCAAGGGCGCAGCACCGACTAACAGGCCGGAGTCACTGGAAAAAACGCCAAGCGCATCCAGGCCGCGGCCTATCTCGACATGCGCACTGAGGCGATCCTGATCTTCCGAATCGTAGCGGTCAGACTCTGCCTTCATTCCGGCCAGAACCGTGCCGCTGACCGAACGACATGTGACCAGATCGCCTTTCCAAAGCAACTGATCCAAAAGCTCCTGCAGCTGCGCCGGGGCAGGCTGTTTGAACGCGTACGAAACGGGAAGAAAAAGATCGCGGTGCTGCAGGAAGGCAATGTCGGCGTTACAGTACTGGCGCATCACGCTGAGCACTGAGTTCAGCACTACGGCTTTGTAATCCGGAGCCGGGCCAGGGGCCGGCGCAAGGCCGGCGGAGACCATCAACTTCCAGAGCTGAGCATCTCCGGAGAACGGACGTTGCCGGAGAGCCACGGGCGTATCGTCATGCCTGTTCTCGACAGTTCTGCTTCCGTTGTTGAACCGGATTGCGGCCTGCTGCGAGCGCACCTGCAAATGGTTTTGATCGGACTCGGAATAGTTGAAAGCGGGTACAAGCACCAGCGGCGGCAGATCGCTTTGGGCGGCGCGGTCAGTGACGGTGGAGTCGCCGGTGGCACTGTCGTAATCGGCTTGCGTAATGACGGCGTCGAATTTGCCACGCAACTGAATTGAGATTCGCTGGGCTTTTGAAAGCGGCATTTCGGCCAGGAGGATTTGCCGTTTCCCGCGGCACTCCGGATCGGCATCGCACGTTTGCCGGACCTGCGATAACGCTTCCAGCGGGTCGCTCACCTGCAGCCTGGTCTCGAAGCCGGGATCGCTGTTGCGCCACGTATAGTTCAACCCGCCAACCTCGGTAAGTAGATCGGGATCAACGACGCCGAATATTGCGATGGACGAATGGTTCGCAATGGCATAGGGGTGAGGGTTCGAGGCCGCCTCACCAGACTGCAGGTAGGGAACGTTGGGACGGAAAGTGCCGCTGCATAGAGTGTTGGACTTGTCGATTTGGGCAGGCGAATTTACATTCGAGGCACAGAGATAAGCAGGCTCTCCGCCCTGCAGTATGGATGTAGTGGTCGGGAAGATGGGCCATTCATCCGGCATGCGAACTATGACCGAAGTCCTGTTTGGAGGATCGACTATCAACGGACGGCAGGCGGACGGAAGGTTGAACCTGGGACCAAGTTCTCCTTTGCAGAGCCAGGCGTATTTAAACCGCGACACGGGAGCATTGTGCTCCCCAGGTGTATTCAGGTCGCGTGAGCGAAGCACCTGAGTTTGTATCACGCCGCTGGTGGACGTGATGGTAGTGGAGACGACTGCGCCCTCCTGAATATCGAACTGACGGATGTAGGGGAGCAGCGTTTTCGGAAGGTGAAATTTAGTGCCCTGACCGATATTGGTGGAGTAATTCTCGGGTGGAGCAGGCTTCACGATTTGCTCCGGCGGATGGGCCACGGTCGTTACGATAGTCAGGTTGGAGGCAAGCATCTGGACGGGGCGTCCGGGCTCCGTTTCACTGGCCAGATACCGCGCAATGAGGTGAAGACGTTCCGGCCCGTAGCGAAAGTCGAGCTTGCCGGGCACGATTGCGTTGAAGCCGAGAGTGCGAAAAAAAGCGCCTACGTTATCGGATCCCGGCCATCCGCTTCTTTGCTTGGGCGCCAGGATTCCCTTCTCGCTGCAAAGAGAACGCGCTCCTAAGTCCGGCGCGAAGTTGTCTCCCGTCGCAAGCAGGATCTTCGGTTCTGGAATGGAAGATACCTGGCGGCGAAATGCCTCCACTTGGGGCGGCGTATCGCTGCCGGACGGACAAGTGACCGATGAAGATACGGGCTGCAGGTCAGGCGTTCGATAGTACCCGAGCGTTCGTCCTGTATAAACGATCCGGTAGTTCTTTGGATCTGGTTCCTGGGGCTGAGCGCAAAGCAGCGGGAGACCGATGGTGAGGAGGAGAATCAATGTCCGCATGGGCCGTACCCATGAAGATAGCGGACAGCTTAAATATCAGCCGAGGAGGTCCATGATCTTGGACAGAAGCCCGGGTTTCTCTTCTTTGTAGGAAAGTTTCAGGATGCGGCGGTTCGCCTGTGACTGCTGAATCAGATACTCGTCACTGGTCTGAATCACGTCCACCAGACCAAGTTCTTTTGCATTCACCGCCAGCCAGTAGTTCCCGTCGGCCACTTTGTCGATATCCAGATTGGGCCTTCGCTGGCGAATCAGGTCCTTGAAGGCATCGTGAATCGCTTGCAGGCGCTCGATCTCAATGGCTTCTTTTTGCGGTGTCGGCTCGGAGAAAGGCGTCAACGTTCGCTTGTTCTGGCCGGCCGTCAATTCCAGGTAACTGACGCCAATCTTGTTCATCAGTCCGACGAAGTTAGGCATTCCTGCGACAACACCGATCGAGCCGATGTAAGCAAAGGGCGAGGCGATAATCTTGTCCGCGACGGCGGCGCACATATACCCGCCTGAAGCCGCCACTTCGTCTACGCAAATGGTCAATGGGATGCCCGCGTTGTGGACCCGAAGCAATTGCGAGGCAGCGTGCCCGTAGCCGTTGACAGTGCCCCCTGGAGAATCAATCCGGACGACAACTTCGTCCTTTGCCGTCGCGGCCTGAGTGACAACATCAATCTCTTTGCGCAGGACATCCACTTCGTGCGCCCGCAGACTGGGATGAAAATCGATCACATAGACGGTGCTGTCATACGTCTTGTCGTCTTTGTTTTTCGGCTTCTTCTTGCGTTCTTTTTCGGGCAGGAGACTGCGCTTCACTTCCGCGACACGGTCTGAGAGTTCCTTGTCGAGGACGGTTAATTCCAGGTCGCCATCTGAGTCCTTGCCGCCGTCGCGTCTGGTTTTCAGGATCCTGAGTAAGAGGATCGCGATGCTAGCCGCCAGACCGAGAGCGATGAGGATCGCCAGGACCAGGAGAACGGTCTCCAGGATGTTCAGAGTTGTCTGCATGGGCAAAGATGATTTTCTCATCTGCCCGAGACAGCGCGTCAGCGAACTACGGGTATCACGAGCGCGGACAGGTGATTCCCATCATGCAGGACAGTGTTGGTTGCCGGAACGGAGTGAGTGTCCGATGCAGTGTCTTCACCGGTGTTGAGGTTTCGATCGAAGCGCGGAAAGTTGCTGCTGCTGACTTCAAGCCGAAGCGAGTGCCCCTGTTTGAAGACGTTGCTGGTGGACCACAGGTCAACAGTTAACTTATACGGCTTTCCGGGCGTGACCGGTTCGGGCCTCTCCTGTGAATCCCGGTAGCGGGCGCGCAGAATGCCCTCGGTCAGGTTCTGCGCAAACCCGTTTGGCCATACATCCACAAGCTTGCCTGTAAAGTCTGTATCGACGGCGGAGGAGCTGACATAGATCTCGAGACTGACCGGACCAGTGACTTCCATATCTTTCGACAAGGGGCCGGTGGAGTAGACCAGGACATCACTGCGGGTCTCTACCGGCCGTTGATCGCGTGGTCCAGGCGGCAGATGATCCGAATCGCAGCAAAGCGGTCCGCCGACGGTCGGCGTTGGCTTAGCAGGATCGTAGACGTATTGATCCGGCTTTTCTTCTTGCGGCATGGTTGTTGAAAGGCTGCCATCGCCGTCGCTTGAGTTCGCGCCTTTCACTGAATGAAGGTAGTATCTGGTGTTCTGAGCACGTTCGAGCGGCCAGGCATCTTCATTGCGCCATTGGTTTGCGCCCATAACGAACAACGTCACCGGCTGATGCGAAAAGCGGTTGGATGCGCCCTTAAATAAGTAGCTATACCAATCCAGCGTGACCTCATCCTCGACGTATTTGGCGGCTTCCGGCCCGAAATCCACGTCGCCAATCTTGCGGCCGATTCCTGCGTGTCCACCAATTACCACCAGCAGGTGTTGGCCTTTCCTTGCCGCATCGGTCCCGCCATGCTCCTTTATGCCGGCATAGTTTCGAAGGGAACCTCCCTGAAACAGGTCGTACCAGGCTGCCACCGTGAGACCCGGAACCTTGATGTCCGAAAAGTGTTCTTCAATGGAAAGCTTTTTCCAATACTCGTCGTAGCTCGGATGCGCGAGCCAGTCCAGAAAGTAGGGAGCAAGGACATTGGCGGAGTTCAACTTTAAGGATTCCTCGGCGGTGTTGAAAAGCGGATACGACGTGAGCGGCACCTTCCAGACGCCGCCAAGAGCGTTCGTGCTTGCGGCAATGGTACGGTTCAGAGTGTCCTGCGCGAGTCCCGAGGTCCAGGATTCGTTAAACCACTGTTCGAAGGCTCCGCCTTGATAGGTCCAGTTACTGTGATAGTTACTGGCCGTGACAACGGGGCAGATACCGGCCAGGTGAGGCGGATGGGCAATTGCGGCGAGCATCTGTGTTGCACCTACATAGGAGCCGCCGAACATTCCAACCTTACCGTCTGAGTAAGGCAACGCGGCAGCCCACTCGATGGTGTCGTAGCCATCATCGGACTCGTGTTTGAAGGTGTACCACTCGCCTTGGGACGTGAAGCGGCCGCGGACGTCCTGGATGATGACCACAAAACCGGCGTTCGCCCCTTTGTAGCCGAAATCGGATCCATTGGATTTGTTGTAAGGAGTGCGCTGCAGCAGCACCGGATAGCGCCCGTCAGCCTGCGGACGGTAAATGTCGGCTCTTAGAATTGTGCCGTCCCGCATCGGAACCTTGACCCCGTGCTCTACCTTCACGTCCTCAGGGGAAGCTGCCGAAGTTAAACCGCAAAATCCTATCAGCAGCAGAGAAGGAATCGACAGCAGCCGATTTGTCATTTGAGTATCGACAACATATCACGCTGTGGCCCGCAAACTGCTTGGGTAGAGATCCATGGAAAAGCAACTGATCGCGGACGGTTCTAATATGCTTGTATCTGTAGCGGTGGTTACGTTCTTTGCCACACTTGCAGCGTTGGCGCTGTACTTCGCGGTCGTATTGGAACAAACCAACCCGTTCGTATAGTTATCTGATTGGATAATGCGGCGCCGGTATCTATCTGTGCCGTCCAAAGCCGCGGCCGGCTTTGGGGAAGCTGTGGGACTGTCCGAAACGCTGCCCGGACGGAGCGCTGGCTCCAGAGCCAAACCGCTTGCCGCTGCCGTCGCTTTTCGCGAAGCTCCCGCCCTGGGTGGAAGGATGCGCTGCGTCGAAGGATGGTCCATGGCCGGATCGGTCCGAGGCGTAGGCTGAGCCTTTAAACCCACCGGATTGCGCGTATTTGCTCCCTGCATAATGACTTGCTGTGAAGGTCCCGCCGGTGCCGTAGGTACGAGGTGCCGTGGGCGTGGCCTGGCCGTAGTACGGACGTCCGGCAGTGCGCGCCACCTGGTAGCCCCGATATTCATCTATGACGACCGGACGGTAGTTGTGATTCCATAACAGCTCCCGCAAAATCAGGTACTCCGGAAGCCAGTGCCAGACACTTCCTCCTTCGTCATGTCCCCAATACCCGTACTGGTTTGAGCCCTGCTGCTCACTGGCGATGTAAGCGAATCCGGCTGGTTGGGGAGTGGTCTGCGCTTCGTAATCGAAGAGCCCCACATCCTTGTGGCCGACGGCCATGCCGATGTTGTTCTCGACGTTTCGGAACGCCGGTTCGGAGACGGTGACCCACTGTTCAGAAGCGGAAGTTGTGGTTTCCTTCGAGGCCGGATCCGGGTGATGGGTTCGAACGGTTTTAACGCGTTCCCGAAAGAGGCGATCGTTCTCGAAGTTTGAGGTATCCAGATCCGTCAGGATCTTGTCCCAGCTGTCGTAGAGCTGGCCGGAAAGGGCGCGCAGAGTGTCAGCGTCGGTGGTCCAGTCAGAGGCGTCCATCGAGAGCGCCTCGTCGGCTTGAATCAAGGTTGCAACGTCGGCTCCGGTCGCAGAGCCGGCGGCGGCATGCTGGCGAGCAGATTCGCTGGCGGTCCATTGTTTCTCTGCATCACTTGGAATCTGTTGCAGCGACTGGAGGCGGCTTTCTAGAGCGGATTTCTTGGCGGGCCAGTCTGTCTCAGCTTTGTGAACAATGTCTGCAACAGGCGAGATATTGCGCTCATGAAGGGACGAGTATTTGTGACTGAGATCGGTGAGCTTAGCGGGGAGCGCCGCTTTGAACGCGACCCACTTGTCCGCTTCGGCCGCCACGGTTTTCGCTTGCGCGACGGCGGTGGTGCGCTCGCGCCGTTCCTCGGCCAGCAAGCGTTCGGCGCGGGGTCTGGAATCGGCACGGTTCCGCCGCGAGAGATCTTCGAGAGCCCGGTCTGCTCGCGAGGCCTCGTTCAGTTGTTCAGCCGCCGATTGCAGGTTTGCTTTCCACTGCTTCGGGGCTGCGGCGTCGGCGAACAGTTGCGGGTCGCCGGCGAGATCCTTATTGACCTGAGTTTGAGCGGCTTCGACTTGCCGCTTAGCGTCGGACAAACGGTCTGTTTCCGCAGCGATGTCGTGCTTGAACGCGGGTGCAAGACCAGCCGTGCAAGCGGACAACAGCAGACAGACGGCGGTTATCGCCCCTAACTGCGAGCGTTTCATCACGCACCTCGATAAACGGTGATATCGGTTGGTTCGAGTTTGGACCAGATGGTGGCGGAGAACGGTTCTCCTTCGAACTTCCGAATGCTGAGGAAGCGGCGGCCATCCTGTTCGGCGAAGCGCCAGCAGTAGCAACCGCGGCCAGCCGGTGTTTCCGGGGTGAAAACCGTGACTTCCCGGCTGAAACGGTACATCCAGAATTTGCTGTCGAAGTCGAAGAAATCGGCCTGATTCTGGCGCTGGTCAATTTGCGCCAGATCGTCTTCACTCACGCCGATTTCGTCCAGGGTCAGGCGGCGGCCGTCGAAATACCCGAAGACTTCAGGCGTGGGGCCGTCGTGGATTTCGAGAACGACTCTGGTATCGCGCCAGGACCCGCTGAGTTCGCTCCAGTGGCTGCTTCCCGCCTGGAAGACCTCGCGGCGGTCGACAGTGAAGTCCAGATCACTGAAATCCGGAGCGGCGCCCGAGATGGAGAGGGTATCGCGGAGGCGCGCATCGGTGATCTTGAGATTCGCGAGGTCTTGCGGAGCAGCGGAGCCGTTGGTGGTTTTGTGATCGAAAAACATGGCGGCTTACCGCTGGCTCTGCGTCTGAATCGGGGCCGGAAGTTCCTTTGGGAGTTCGACTCGGCGCGGGTCGGGCTGCGGCAGGCGCTCGCGCTTCATTGCTTCCAATTCGGCATCGACTCCGTGTCCGGAGAGGGCGGCGAATTCCGCTTCCAGATTGGTATCTTTGCCGGCGCTGGCCAGTTCGTTGAAAGCTTTGGCAGTAGCTTCTTCCTTCGACACGGAATCCTCAAACCGCCCTAGCGCGGCGAAGGCGTTGTCAGCTTTTCCGACACCGGCCAGAGCTTCGGAAACCTTTCGCTGAGCGAGCGCTGCGTTCTTACGCGCAACCAGGGTGGTGGCGGTGCGCTCCCCTTCCTCAATCTTGTGTTTTAATTCCACGACTTGCGATTTGAGGGACTCGCTCGCCTGCCGGGCCGAATCGATAGCCGCCTGCAGCGAAGCCACCTGCTTGTCACTCTCAGCTTTCTTCGCCAGCGCTTTGCGCGCCAGTTCTTCGTTGTGGGCGTCGAGCGCCTGGCCGGCACGATCCTTCCATTCCTGAGACTGGCGAACGTATTTCTGGTACTCGGCGTCCAGGCGATTGTAATTGCTCATCGCCATGGCGGAAGACTGGACGACCCGGTTCAGCTCTGTGCGCATATCGGCGACAGTCTGCCGGACGGTGGTCTCGAAAGTGGCGTCTTCTATGCTGTCCAACCCCGAGTTTGCCTTGCCGCGCGCCACACGACCGGCTCTATTGAAGATGTCTGAAAAAAAGCCCATTGAATTCCCTTTTTTGACTTTGCCTGATTTGCGACGGTTCGGATGCTGCCGAGGCTAACTGAGATCAACTTCAATCAGATCACGCGCCACGACGACATCCGCCAGCAGGAAGCTGACGCAGGAGAGTATGTCATCCTCATCATCAGCGCCCAGATCCTGTAACTTGCAGAAATTGTTGAGCAGCACTGCGATCCTTCCATCGTCCAGCTGGTGCAGCCGGAAGTAGGAAGTGGCGATGCCGTTGTCGGCCGCGAGCATTTTGTGCATCAGCGAAGGCGTGATAGAGGCCTCCGGAACCACCCCGCAGACCAGCGACAGATAGAGAATGTCGCCTTCGAGCACGGCGCTGATCGATATTCCGCTCTCAACTTCTTGAATTTTGAGTACGTTGGCGTCGACATCCGTGACCGCATAGCGTCTTCTGGCCAGCAGATCGTGAATGGAACCGAGCGTCACTCCGTTAGTAGCAGTCATTGATTTACCCACCCAATAATACGAGAGGTCCGGTCAATTTGTTCTAAGTCTGTTTGTTTTGAGTACTGCGAGTTTTAGCGCGGTGCAACGAGCATTGCTGTTTGCGGCTTCGGTTCGGCCAAGTGGAGTGACACGGAAGGCACAAAGCTGAGAACTGTCCAACCGCCCTCGTCTTTCGAGAAGACGAGATTGTCACCGTCAGAGCCGATGATTTGGCCTTTCGGGTACCCGGCCAGTTTGCGCCAGGCTGCTTTGGAACGATCGAGAGTGGCCCAGCCAGCAAAAGATTGGTCCTTATAGATCCTGGCGTAGACGCTGCCGCTGGCAGTCATAGCTACGGGCATGTAGGAAAGCGCCCCGTATCTGCCCAAGTCGTACTTTTCAAGAAAAGTACCCGACGAGTCGGCCTCGATCCAGGTGGACCGGCCGTCGTGCGTGTGAGAGACGAAGGCAATGCGATCGTCGCTGCTGAATAACCTTCTTGCGCCAAGAATCGCTTGCAGGGCGGTGTACGAGTTGTGGTCGCTCTCCAGCCGTGACCAGGGAAGCGCTTGTCCCAACTCTTGACCGGTCCTCGAATAATGATGGAGAACGTCGAAGTCTTCGCTGCCGTCGTCGCCGGCTGTGTAGCTTATCGCCCACATCGTGTGATCCCGGGCGAAGAGGACGTGCTCCGGGATATGAGCACCGGTGTCGATGGTGAGCGTCAACCTGCCGTTCGGGTCGAACAGATCGATCCGGCCCGTCGAGGTTTTACGGCTCTCGTAAGCACCGGCGGTTACTCCGTCGGAATCTACTGCCCAGGCCCAATGGTAAACACCATCTTTGTGCTCGGCCACCGTATACGCTGGTTTGGCATCCAGACGATAGAGCGTGAACTGACTGTACTTGGGGCTGTCCCAGCTGAGCAGATAGCCAGCGTCGTAAACCTTTGCCGCAGGCAGGCTCTCGTACTGCACAGCTGCGGGTGTCTGAGCGGAACACCGCATCGCAAGCGTGAGGCAGAACCAGAGAGGAATGCTCAGGTTTTGGTTCAGGGCGCTGGAGCGGCTCATCTTGACCTCCTCTCGAGTCTACGCCTGAAGTGTAGTCAGCGGAAGCAAACCGCTTATCTATCGCCGAGATGAGATTGACCAGAGTTCGCCGTCACCATCTCAGGAGTACCGCGGCGGAGGCATTCCGTCATTGTCGCCTTAGCCCTGTTCTGTAATGCAACAGAGCCCATGGCAAGATCTCCTCGGTTAGTGTGTCTCCGTAAAGACCCGCACTTGGCCATTAAAGGGTTCAAAGGAGGAAGAAGTTCATAAGGATTTTTGCCGCACAACCGGCGACCCTCTTCTATAAGGTGAAACAGCGGACCTTGCAGCTTGGCCAATGGAAAAACCGAGAACGAAGTTGACCGGTACAAATGCTGTTTGCATCCGATAAGTAATAGGGGATCTTCTAGTGCGCCGCCTTGCCTTTATTGCCGTGATCGTGCTTGCATTACGTCCACTTGCGGCCGAGGTGGTGCATACCTCTCCGTTTCAAACGATCGGAAAAGTCTTACAGCTCTCGAACGAGCAGGCGGATTCACATTTTCCGTTCGATCTGCGGGCGCAGGTGACGCTCTACTCGCCGGAATCCAATTTGTTCTTCCTGCAGGAGGGTAAGGACGGAATTTACGCCGAGGTTGTCGAAAATGTGAAAAGACTGCATCGCGGAGACTGGATCAATGTCAAGGGGGTAACGGCTCGTGGCGGCTTCGCGCCGATCCTGAGAGTGCAACAAATCCGAGTTGTGGGCATCAGGCCTATGCCTTCGCAGTTTAGCTTCAGAGGCGAACACTCGAACGTGCCGGAGGCGACGAATATCTGGGCCTCCGCTTCCGGGCACATTCTGAACGCACGATCAAGTGCGCCTGGAGTCGCGAATGCCTCAATTGACTTCTTCCTGAAACTAGCGTCCGGCAAAGTTCTGCTGGTCATCATTCCCACGGGAGGCGGCTGCGATCAACACCGAATAGTGGACTCCGATGTGACTGTGAAAGGGGTTTTGGGAATTTTGAGCGGCAGCACGACGGGCCGGCCGACCGATGCTCTTTATGCTGACTGTGACTTGATTGACGTTGTCAAAACAAGACCGACGCACTGGGAACTGCCGGTGGTCCGTATAGCCAACCTCATGACCTATGGATCCGGTACACGGCTGGACGATTTGGCTCATGTGCGCGGCGTTGTGACACTAGCCCCGGCGCCCGATCAGTTTTTCATTCAGCAAGAAGTCAGCGGCATGCTGATTGAGCCAGTCGAGCCAGCGGAACCCGTGGAAGAGGGAGAGACTGTTGAGGTCGTCGGAAGAGTGGCCCAGGAAAAGGGGAATTATCGGCGTTTGCTAGGAGCGCATTTCCGTCGGATTCCGGGAATCGTCCCTCTTACCATTCCGCAGCTGGCCGAAGCCGATGTCGAAACGCCATGTTTCGCGGGTGCACTTGTCGGGGTTACCGGAAAGGTGTTCTCGCGTGAGGTAACGCCGAACCGAACGATGCTGTCGCTTGAAGTCGGCAAAGAAACGTTGACGGTCACGGCGCTCCGCGCGGCACTCGGCCCAGCACCGATGGAGTTGCCGGAAAACGGGGACTGGGTTCACGTTTCGGGCGTTGGCATGGTGGAGCCGCACATCGAGGACCGTTCGTATGCCGCCAGCCTGCAGATGAGGTCGTGGAGCGACCTGCGGATCGTGGCTAAGCGGCCATTGGTCGATCGATTGCCATGGAATCGGTTAGTCTTCGTGACGGGACTGTTGACTGTGCTGGCGCTGCTGTGGGGCTGGAGCCTGCGAAAAGGCGTGAGTGCACGAACCCGGGAATTAGTCGACTCAAACGCGGCCGCACAGCAGGCACGAGAGCAGGCCGAGCGTGCGAACCGTGCCAAGGGAGAATTCCTTGCCAATATGAGTCATGAGATCCGAACGCCGATGAACGGAATTCTTGGAATGACCGAACTGGCGTTGGACACACAGCTTGATGGCGAACAGAGAGAGCTAATTGAAGCCGCACGATCGTCCGCGGAAAGTCTACTCGCCATCTTGAACGACATCCTGGATAGCGCAAAGATCGACGCGGGCAAACTGCACCTGGAGATCATCGGCGTGCGATTCCGCGAAACGATCGCGCATGTGCTGCGCCCGCATCAGCTGGCGATGCAGAAGAAAAACGTGCATTTCCTCAGCACGATCGCAGAGGATGTGCCAAATCAAATATTGACAGACCCGTTACGTTTGGCGCAGATCTTCCATAATCTCCTCGGTAACGCGCTGAAGTTTACGGAGCGAGGACAGATTTCCATCGACATCTACGTCGAGCAGGGCGTCGAAGCGGACAAGTCCTTGATCCACGTAGTGATTGAAGATTCGGGTATCGGCATTCCCGCGAGCAAACGCGCAGCGATCTTCGAAGCGTTCTCGCAAGCCGACTCTTCCACTACGCGGCGATTTGGAGGCACTGGTCTCGGGCTTACGATTTCGTCGCAACTGGTGAAGATGTTGGGCGGCTCGATTTGGGTAGAGAGTGAAGTTGGCAAAGGCAGCCGCTTTCATTTCACGTTCGACGGAACGGCGGTAGTGGCGCCCGAGGCGGATTCTTCGGCCGAGCTCCCTGATAGGCCGATGGCGACCGCTGAAACACCACAAGAACTTCACATCCTGCTGGCAGAAGATAACCCGGTAAATCAAAAAGTCGCATGCGCGATGCTGAAGAAGATGGGTCATCGGGTCACGGTTGTCAAGAACGGCGTGGAAGCGCTTCAGAGCTATGCCACAACTACATTCGATTTAGTTTTGATGGACGTACAGATGCCGCAGATGGATGGGCTCGAAGCTGTGAGACGGATTCGAGAACAGGAACGCGGAAGGGATTTCCGCTTGCCCATCATTGCTCTAACGGCGCATGCGATGCCGAGCGACCGACAGCGCTGCTTGGAGGCGGGAATGGACGGGTATCTGCAAAAGCCGTTTCAGTCGCATGAGCTACAAAAAGGCATCGCGGAATTTCGCCGCACACTAAAGTGCGAGTCAATGGCGATAAATCAATTCCCAACATAGGCATCGCCAGAGCTCTCGTACCGCACAGGCGCGGGTGTCTGAGCGGAACACCGCATTCCAAGCTTAAGACAGAGCCAGAGAGGAATGCTCCGTTTTTCGCTCAGGCGTTAGAGCGGCTCCTCTCGAGTTTACGCCTCACGAGCGGCGACGTAGACGCCTAGTCCGATCATGGCCGCGCCGGTCGCTCGCCACTGATTTTTGCGAGCCCGCCCGGACGCGAGAAGACGCCGCCCGATAGGACCGGCGAAAAGCGCTACCAGCACGTCAACGCTTGTGTTCAAGATCACGGTGATGGCGCCAAGTACCAGGAATTGACCAAATACTGAACCGACTTTCGGATTCACAAATTGCGGAATGAATGAAAGAAAAAAGAGAGCGGTCTTAGGATTCAGAACTTCCGTGACGATGCCTTGAGCGAACGGCCTTCTCATCACTCCGGCTTTGACAGCCGATTCGCTCATCTCCCCGGCGGACAGAAACATACGAATGCCCAGATAGACCAGGTACAAGGCGCCTGCCCAGCGGACGGCCTGATACGCAACGGCGGAGGTGGCCAGCACGACCGACACTCCCAGTGCGGCGGCGATGACGTGGAGGAAACCACCTACGAACGTTCCAAGTGAAGAGAGAATGCCCTCCCCGCGGCCGCCTGCCAGGCTTCGCGTGAGCACGTACATGATGCCTGGTCCTGGCGTGATGGCCAGCAGAATGGAAGCAGACAGAAACGTGCCGAATTTGGTCAGCGGAAGCATCTTGCTAATTTTAATGCGAGATGAGATGTTCCTTCCTGAAGCTTGGATTTACATCGATGAGGAGCACAACGGCGCACACGCAGATCAATGGTGGTCTCGAGATTCACGACCGGATTCTTTCCGCATAGTGCCAAGATTTTGCTGAATCCTCGATTTCACGGTCAGGATCTGACTCAGTGTAAGCGTTACGGACCGTAACGTTATTGGCGAGAAAACATGAAAGACCGGCAACAAAGGATTCCTGGGCCTGATCATCCAATTACGATCGAGCGGGACGGTGGGCGCATTGTGGTTTCTTCAGGCGGCCACGTGGTCGCCGATACCCGAGAGGCGCTTTTATTGAAGGAAGCGGCGTACGCGCCGGTTGCCTACATTCCGCGAAAAGACATTGACATGTCGTTGCTGGAACGAACGGAGCACTCGACCTACTGCCCTTATAAAGGCGATTTGCGCATACTACAGCATTCCTGCCGGCGGAGCGAAGTCAGTCAATGCCGTCTGGACTTACGAAGCTCCTTTTGCGGCGGTGGCTGAAATCAAGGATCACTTCGCGTTTTACCCCTCTCGGGTCGATGAGATCAAGACCACCGCAGTGAACTGAGACAGGCTGTTGCGCGGCAGAGCAGCGCAAATGAAAGAGAAATTGCATTGCATGGCAAACATCAGTATGACCGATACAAAACTGAAGCTATTCACGCCCGTTCGGCTGGGTGCAGTGGAACTGAAGCATCGGGTGGTGATGGCGCCTTTGACACGCTCGCGTTCCAGGCAGCCGGATGATGTTCCGGGGGACTTGATGCTGGAGTACTACACGCAGCGAGCTTCCGACGGTGGCTTCATTATCACGGAAGCGACGTCGATTTCGGAGACCGGTAGCGGCTGGTTTGGCGCGCCTGCGTTGTACTCCGAGGAGCAGGTTGCAGGCTGGAAACGAATCGTCGCTTCTGTCCACGCAAAGGGAGCACATATGTTCTCCCAGCTGTGGCACACTGGCCGGGCGTCGCACTTCACGACCAATGGAGGTGTCGAACCGGTGTCGGCATCGGTCAATCCTGATTTTTGGAACGACCCCTTGCAGCGAGTTTCTGCGCCGGCCGGTTGGGTTCAGCCCTCGCCGCACCGCGCGCTTGCTCTCAGCGAATTTCCGGGGATTATCGCGGATTACCGTCGAGCAGCGGAGCATGCCAAGGAGGCCGGATTCGAAGGCGTCGAGCTGCATGCCGGCAATGGCTACCTGATCGACCAGTTTCTGCAGGATGGCAGCAACAAACGCACTGATGAATACGGTGGGTCCGTTGAAAACCGCGCGCGGTTTCTGCTGCAGATCGTTGAGGCGCTGGTTTCGGTTTGGGGAGGGGATCGCGTCGCTGTGCGGATCGCGCCCGGTGGTACTTTCAACGGAATGTCGGATAGCAATCCGGCAGGACTTTT